>JBARNL010000866.1:0-4177 GCA_049802955.1 Candidatus Angelobacter sp. | reverse complement strand
ATGCAGATTACCACGGTGATGGTCGTTATCCTGATGGGCTGGGCTTTTTATACCGTCATCCAAACCGGCGCGTCTCTGCCTCCGCTGCCGATACCGCAAAATCTTCACTTCAGCGCTGAAGCGCTGGGTTTTCTAAAGAATACCGACTTGGGAAAATCTGTGGGGCTGTTTGGCATCCTGATAGCCTTTGGGCATTCCGTGCTGGCGATGAGCGGCGAGGAATCCCTGGCTCAGGTGAACCGCGAAATTGCCAGTCCCAAGCTGCGCAACCTGAAGCGCGCTGCTCTGATCATTGCGATCTTCAGCTTTGTGTTTACCGGCATCGGTTCCCTGCTGGCCGTGATGATTATTCCCGATGAAGTCCGGGTACCCCTTTACAAAGACAATTTGATTTCCGGCATGGCCATGTACATGGTTGGGCCTCATATTCTGAAGCTGGTATTCCGGGTCTTTGTGGTGGTGGTCGGTTTTCTGATTCTTTCCGGCGCCATCAATACGTCCATAATCGGCTCCAATGGCGTGTTAAACCGGGTTTCTGAAGATGGCGTGCTCACGGACTGGTTCCGGCGCCCACACAGGAGGTTTGGCACCAGTTATCGCATCATCAATCTGATTGTCGGGCTGCAGTTATTCACAATCCTTCTGAGCCGCGGCAACGTTTACGTGCTGGGTGAAGCTTACGCTTTCGGCGTGATCTGGAGCTTTACGTTCAATAGCCTGGCCATGCTGGTGCTGCGGTTCAAGTACAAAGGCGAGCGGGGATGGCGTGTGCCTCCCAACATCCGCATCGGCAAGACTGAAATTCCTATTGGGCTGATCTCAGTTCACCTGGTGCTGCTCTCCACGGCGATTGTGAACCTTTTCACAAAGCAGGTAGCCACAGTGGCGGGCTTGGTGTTTTCATTCGCATTTTTCTTCATCTTTACCGTCTCCGAGAAGATCAACAAGCGCAAATTCGCCCATGTGGAACAGCAGATGAAGGAGCACTTCCATCTGCTTCACCGGGAAACTATTGAGCGTGAAGCCGTGCAGGTGCGCCCGGGAAACATATTAGTGGCCGTGCGCGACTACAACACGCTCAATCATCTGCGCTGGACGCTTGAAACCACTGACACCACTGAAGCCGACATCGTGGTCATGGAGGCGCGCCTCACGGGCTACGGCAGCGCTGATCGCGATCTTGCGATGGAGCAGATCTTCAGCGACTACGAACAGACGCTCTTCACCAAAGCAGTCTCGATTGCCGAAAGCTATGGCAAAACCATTTCCCTGCTGGTTGTTCCGGCGCGCGACGTTTGGTCTGCCATTGTTCAGACTGCAAATGCCCTGGAGTCTTCCGCCGTAGTGTCCGGGGTTTCCAGCAAGATGACTGGAGAAGAGCAGGCTTTCCGGCTGGGCCAGGCATGGGAGGCCATGCAGGAGCCAAAGCGGCAGTTCGTATTCCAGATGGTGCGCGCCGACTCTACCGTTGAGAGCTATCGCATTGGTCCGCACACGCCGACTATGAAGACGGAAGATGTCCATCTGGTGCACAAGATCTGGCTGGACATTAAGAGACTTCCCGGAACAGAGGACATCCATCACTCTGACATTGTGACCTTGGCATTGACCCGCCTATCCCGTGATTACAGCGTTGATAAAGACGATGTGCTCAAGAACCTGAAGAAGGGCGTGCGCGGCGCTCCGCCTGCGACCAGCAGTTTCATACGCGAACCGGATGCCGATGGCAATTCACAGAAAAGAACAGAAGCTCCGCGTCGTGAACAGCCCATGCCGCCTGTAACGGGTCCCAGATAATTTTTCTGATTTATTAAGGATGGCGTTGCGGACTAAAGCCTGTTCGCAATACCATCTGCTGCGGGGTTCTTGTCAGTGCTTCCGGCCAACAATTTCGCGCGGACGAAGCCTGCAATCTCTTCCGTGACATACGGAGGCGGTTGGATTTTGAAGATTGGCTTCCCTGCCAGCGCGCCCATCGATACGGTCTTCCACTTCGCTGTGGCTTCAGATTGATGCAGGATCACGCCATCAGCGCGGTCCAGAAATTCACGCGCGGAATCCTTGAAGTCTTCCGTATCGGCATCCAGCACCGTGAGGTACAAGTCAGGATGCAAAAAACCGATTACGCTGTTCGATTCCATGATCACGTTCTCGGCGCCGGCGATTTTGCGTTCGATATCCGGCATGGCCTCGCCCAAACGGCCTTGCCGTGTGCGTACCCAGAGAGAGCGCTTGGCGCCTGCTACAAGAAAACGCGACGTATCGCTATCGCCGCTCAGGTCTTTCTCGTCGCTGAGGGCGCGGAAATGATCGTCGCCCGTATCGCAATCGCAGGGCTTGCCATCTGCTGAGCAGATGCCATGCCCAAACTGAGTGATCTTCAAGGCGGTCCAGTTGAACGCCGGCAGCGCGGCAATTAAACCTGCGACCACACTGGTTTTTCCAACGCTCCGTGAATGCCCCCCAATTACTACGATGGCCATACCGCTATTTTCGCAGGTTTCATGCGCTTTAAACACCTCAAAAACCGCATTCGACGACTGAGAATTGCTTTTTCCCGCAATGGCCTACAATTAAGCTGTGATTTCATGGAGCGGGCGCTGGCCCGTCCGTTACCTCATTGCGACCCTCACCGTGGCGCTGCCCATCGCCGTGCTGGAAAAAGTGCGTCCCGATCTGACCCAGACCAGCATTGCCCTTATTCTGGTCCTTCCGGTCATTTTGGTAGCAGTGACCCAGGGCCGAGGGCCCGCGCTCTATGCTTCTATCCTTGTCGGACTGTCGTTTAACTTCTTCTTTATCGGCCCGTACTATTCATTCCTGATCACGCGCCCGGAAGACGTAGTAGCTTTCGTTGTCTTTGTCACTACGGCGGTTCTGGTGGGACAACTTTCGTCGCGACTGGAAAAACGAGTGCTGCTGACAGAAAAGCAAAGCAAAGAGCTGGTGCACGTGCGCGGGAAATTTGAGCAGGCCGCCGCCCAGGCTGCTGAGGCCGATGCCTTGCGCAAAAGTGAACAGCTCAAAACCGCGCTGCTCGATGCCGTAACGCACGACCTGCGCACGCCTCTGACATCAATTAAAGCCGCCATCTCGACAATTCGCGCAGGATCGGTCACGCCTGAAGTTCAGCGCGAATTGTTTGAAGTGATTGAAGAGGAATCTGACCGCCTGAATCACTTCATCCAAGGCATGATGGACTTGGCCAAACTCCAGGCAGGCGAAGTCACGCTGGCCAGCAGAAATGTTGCGCCGGAGGAGATGGTAGAAGACGCACTTCTCCGCGCCGGATCTGTGCTTGACGGACACCCAGTGGAAGTCGCCATTGCCACGGGCCTGCCTTCTCCCAAGGTCGATCCTCGCTTGATTTCGCAGGTGATTTTTACTCTGCTGGAAAACGCGGCCAAATATTCAGGCCCTTCCGCCAAGATCACGGTCTCGGTTCGGCAGAAAGAAAACAATATCTGTTTCGCCGTTGACGATGAAGGACCCGGCATTCCGCAAGAGTTGCGTGGGAAGGTATTTGAAAAATTCTTTCGCGCCGGATTGCAGCCCGGCCTTGGAATGGGATTGGCCATTGCTCGGGGTATTGTGCAGGCCCACGGAGGCAAGATTTGGATTGAAGACGGTCCCGAACGAAGAGGAACAAGCGTGCAGTTTATGATTCCGCTGGATAATGCGCCATTGAGCCGTACATCGGAAAATAACATTCCACAGAACGGCATTTCGCAAAAAGATGTTCCGCAGGATAACAATGTCGCCTTGACTCCTGGTTCTCCCCGGGTAGGAACCTCCGGTGAACACTCATGACCGAAGATCCCAAGAAAATACTGGTCGTGGATGACGAAGCCCAGATTACGCGTGTCCTGTTGCGCGGGCTTGAATCCGCAGGCTATCAGGTGCGTGCCGCCAAGGATGGTCGCGCCGGCCTGGAAACCTTCCGCGCGTGGCCGCCCGACCTGGTCATTACCGATCTTTCCATGCCGGGATACACCGGTCTCGAGTTGTGCGAACGCATCCGGCAATTGTCTGACGTTCCAGTGCTCGTCCTGTCGGTCAAGGAGGATGAGCCAACCAAAGTCAAAGCATTTGATCTTGGGGCCGACGACTACGTCTCCAAGCCATTTGGCATGGCGGAACTCACCGCGCGGGTTCGAGCTTTGCTGCGGCGCTCAAC
>JBARNL010000865.1:0-1510 GCA_049802955.1 Candidatus Angelobacter sp. | reverse complement strand
GCTCAATAAAAAGCCCGAGACGAGTTGGCCGCTAAATTTTCTCGGGAACCATTTCCTCGAACGTCTCCAATATGTACTGACAATAACCTTCGAGGGCGTGCAGATAGTCATTGCGCACGTCTTCCATCTGAACTGGGTCTATTTGTCGACGCGCGATTTCAAACACCTTCTTTGCCTTCCGACGAAGCGCAATGACCTTCTCAACAGAAAGGCATTCAAACATTTCAATGCTAGGTGATGGCAACAAGACAGGGGCCCTTTCCATTAGGTCATCGAGGTTCTTAGGCGGATAAAGCGTCGCGTCCGCCTCAGGCGCCAGCGGTCGGCGTAGTTGCAATTCAAGATTGAAAGATGCTAAGGACTCGGGCGTTATGTCCTGCGCCGATTGTCCAGCATCGACGAGATTGGCAAAACACTGTTGATTAACATGTCCATGCAAGATAATCGATTCTCCTGCATTTTTCGCTTTTCTGAGTACTCGCCATAATTCAGCATTGGTAAACCAAGGGTCATTCAGAGTTTCGCGATATTTGCGTTGGAGCTCTCGTGGCAATTCTGCAACGCTTCGTGAAAGCCTCGTTGATCCATTCTCAAGTTGCTCGCGAATTATTCGCCTAAACCCTGCTTTCACCAAATCAGGGTTGTATCGCTGAATTGTACCTGGACTCGCGATTAGATCGTCGATTTCTCGGCAGTATGCCAAACGGATCTTTTTATCAATTTGAGTGGTATATCCCTGTTCTCCTTTCCATTTTGTTTTGTCGCGATAAAGCCAGCCTTCGAAAATTTGGCGTATTGTCGGGTTGCTTGGAACGCGGATTTCTTCACCCACAACGACTTTATCCCGCATCAACACGCGCAATATTCCTTGTTCAATGAGAGCCTTCAAATGGCGGAAGAAGCCACTGTGAGCTCTTTCATGGAAACTCTTGATGATCAGCTCGTGATCGCCGAGTGCTATGTCTGGCAAATAGATCACTTCGTGAAAAAGGGCTGCAAAATTCAACAGTGCGACAGCTTGTCCCGGTCTTAAGAGATCTGACGTGGTGGTCTCGAAATCGGCAAGATGACTGCACAGCGGTGGGCCTTCACGCACTTCCATACAAACTCCCTTGGTGCCTTGGACTCAAAGAGACTCATTGCACATCGAGCAGCAAGACGAGGATGTGAATACATAGATTATCGCTCTTTCAGTAAGGCAAGCGAACGACTCAACGACTCAACAGCAAAAAGTGGCAGGCAGGCCGAGAATCGAACTCGGATCTGCGCCTTCGGACGGCGCTGTGTTCATCCGTTACACCACCCGCCTAGCGTGGAACTCGCGCCGGGAATCCAACCCGGATCTCTTCGTTAGGACCGAAGCGTCATCATGCGTTAGACCACGCGAGCACAAAACTGGGTGAGCCGATGCGAGCGCCGTACCAGCGCGAGCAATTGGCGAGGGCGCAGCAGCGTAGCGTTGCGGAGCCCTCATAAAACTGGAAGGGATGCAGAGAATTGAACTCTGATC
>JBARNL010000864.1:0-2330 GCA_049802955.1 Candidatus Angelobacter sp. | reverse complement strand
CCGATAAAGCCGCGGTGGAGACGGCAAAGATCAATCTTGAATACACGTCGATCTATTCACCGATCAACGGGCGCACCGGGAGCGTTGGCGTGAAGGAAGGCAATCTGGTAAAGGCCAATGACGTGCCGATCCTGGTGACGATCAACCAGATTGAGCCGATCTACGTGAGCTTCTCTATTCCAGAGCAGCAGCTGGCGGAATTGAAACAGTATTCAAATACAAAGAGGCTTAAAGTAGACGCGGCGCCGCAAGGCAGCACGCAGCATTTCCAGGGCAGGCTCACATTTATCGATAATTCAGTGGACCTGACGACCGGCACGATCAAGCTGAAAGCCACGTTTGACAATGCCGCGCATGCGCTATGGCCGGGACAATTTGCCGACGTTAACCTGACGCTGAAATCGCAGCCGAATGCAATTGTTGTACCGACGGCTGCGCTGCAGACCAGCCAGAGCGGAACTTATGTCTATGTGGTGGATGAGAACCTCACGGCCAAACAGCAGCCGGTAAAAGTCGGATGGAACGTGGGCGAGGACACCGTAATTGCTTCCGGCTTGCAACCGGGACAGCGCGTGGTGACTGACGGCCAGTTGCGCCTGACGCCCGGCGCCAAAGTCGACATCAAGAGCGGATCGTAATATGAATACCCAATTATTTATCCGGCGGCCGATTACTACTACGCTGATCATGGCGGCGATCCTGATCTTTGGCGTGTTCGCTTATCGGCTGTTGCCGGTGAGCGACCTGCCTAACGTTGACTTCCCCACCATTCAGGTGAGCGCGACGCTGCCTGGCGCAAGTCCTGAGACGATGGCCGCTGCCGTGGCGCTGCCGCTGGAAAAACAATTTTCGACAATCGCCGGTCTTGATTCCATGACGTCATCAAGCGCGCTGGGCGGCACCAGCATCACGCTGCAGTTCACGCTGGACCGCAACATTGATGCCGCCGCGCAGGACGTGCAAGCCATGATCGCCAAAACGGCTTCGCAACTTCCGCCGGAACTGCCTTCGCCTCCTTCTTACCAGAAAGTAAATCCCGCCGATCAGCCCGTGCTATACCTTGCGCTGGCCGCGCCCACGATGCGCCTTTCTGATGTGGATGAAGCCGCGCAGACTACGGTGGCGCAACGGCTCTCGATGGTCAGCGGCGTGGCGCAGGTACAGGTTTTTGGCACGCAGAAATATGCTGTGCGTGCGCAGCTTGATCCGCGCGCGCTGGCCGCACGGCAGATTGGTATTGATGAAGTTGCCAGCGCCATCACCAACGCCAACGTGAACTTGCCAACAGGAACTCTGTTTGGCCATTCCACTTCTTACACCGTGCAAGCCACCGGACAGCTGCTTGAGGCCAAGGAGTATAAGCCGCTAATTGTGGCGTATCGTAACGGTTCGCCTGTGCGGCTGGATGAAGTGGGCCATGTGTTTGACAGCGTTGAAAATGATAAGACCGCAAGCTGGTTCAGCGGAGATCGCGCCATTGTGCTGGCGATCCAGCGCCAGCCCGGAACCAACACGGTTGAAGTGGTGGACAGCATCAAGCGGTTACTGCCGCAAATGCAGCAGCAGATGCCTGCCGGAATCAAGCTGAACATTTTGTATGACCGTTCGGTTTCCATCCGCAATTCCGTGAACGACGTAAAATTCACGCTGCTGCTGACCATCGCGCTCGTGGTGATGGTGATCTTTCTTTTCCTGCGCAATATTTCCGCGACCATTATTCCCAGCCTGGCGCTGCCCATGTCGATTGTGGGCACGTTCTCCGCGATGTACCTGCTTGGCTACAGTCTGGATAATCTCTCGTTGATGGCGCTCACGCTCACAGTCGGGTTCGTGGTGGACGACGCGATTGTGATGCTGGAAAACATCGTTCGCCACATGGAGATGGGCAAGCCCGCGTACCAGGCGGCCGTGGAGGGCGCGCGCGAAATCGGCTTCACCATTATCTCCATGACCATCTCGCTTGCCGCCGTGTTTATTCCTGTGTTGTTCATGGGCGGAATCATTGGCCGGCTGCTGCATGAGTTCGCAGTGACCATTGGCGTGGCGATTCTGGTTTCCGGTTTCGTTTCTTTGACGCTCACTCCGATGCTGTGCAGCCGTTTTCTGCGCAACACGCATAACGATCGGCACGGCTACCTCTACCAAAAGAGCGAAGCCGTTTTCGATGCCATGCTGCTCGGCTATCAATGGAGCCTGAAAAAAGTCATGGCCCATCCCAGGACCGTCATGGCATTTTCGCTGGTGATCCTTGCAGCAACCGCGTTTCTGTACATCGATATACCCAAGGGCTTTCTGCCCAGTGAAGATCAGGGCCAGCTCTTTGCGTTTAC
>JBARNL010000863.1:0-18238 GCA_049802955.1 Candidatus Angelobacter sp. | reverse complement strand
TTCTGCTCCGGTGCTTGCAATGCTTGCTCCGGCTATTGTCAGATGGACCAGAAGCAAGTTCCCTGCACCGCTGGTCTTCTCGCGCGCTGAATTAGAGCAATCCACCGATGTGTTTGCTATCGAGATGCTCGATATCCGCCAGCGCCATCGCATCTTGCACGGCGATGACATATTTGCCAATCTGCGCGTCCCCATGGATCTGCATCGCATTCAACTGGAGCATAACCTCCGCACCAAAATGCTTACTTTGCGGCAAAGTTATATTCAGGCTGTGGGAGATGATAAACGCGTCCGGCGCTTGATGCTCGATTCCATTTCAAATTTCGCCACGTTGTTCCGGCATACGCTCATCGCGATGGGAGAACAACCTGCCCCCCACAAAGCGGAGAACATTAAGCGGCTGGCAGCGCGGGCCAAATTTGATCCCGGCATTTTTCTCAAGTTGTTGCAGGTGCGCGAGCGGGCGGCTAATGAAAATGATATTCAGACTGCTTCCGCGTTCGCACAATATTTGGATGGCATTAACACTGTGGTTCAGGCAGTTGATGCCGTGTGATTTTAGAGACAGTTAGGGCTCGCGGAGATAAATGGAGGAGAAGATGAAGGCTTTGATAGCTATAGGAGTGATAGCGTTGCTGCTGATAGTCGGGTTCAGCAGTTACGTGAGTGCAAAAAATCAGATGGTGACCAAGAATGAGACCGTAAAAGCGGCATGGTCGCAGGTGGATATCGTGCTGCAACGCCGTGCCGATCTGATTCCCAACCTGGTGGAGACAGTAAAAGGCTTTGCTTTGCAGGAACAAACTGTTTTTGGCGACATTGCCAAAGCACGGTCGCGTTTGCTTTCCGCCAATACTCCCTCAGATAAAATTGCCGCCAACCAGCAACTCGATGGCGCACTGGGACGTCTTCTGGTAGTAGTGGAGAATTATCCGCAGTTGCGCTCCAATGAAAACTTTCTGCGCCTCCAGGATGAACTGGCGGGAACCGAAAACCGGATAGCCGTCGAGCGCAAGCGTTACAACGACGCGTTGCAGGACTACAACACCTTCATTGGCCTTTTCCCGAACAGCTTTTGGGCGGGCATGGCTGGATTCAAGCGCAATGACGCGTACTTTGCCGCCAGTGAAGGCTCAAAGACCCCGCCGAAAGTTGATTTCTCCGGCGTAAAACCTACGCCGCCCGCGCAAGCCACACCGCAACCGGCACATTAACGGCATTTGGGCCGCGGCTTCGGCTGCGGCCAACTTGTTAACTGACCAGCCCAATCCTGCGCATGAGATTTTGAAATCTCGGGTCTGATCGCACTTCATCGAGCATCGGTTCAACATTGAGCCAGGTGAGCCCGTCAGCGCGATCGTCATAGGCCTTTTCCAGCCACATCATCGCTTTGTCTTTATCGCCCAGACCGGCAAACAGCATTCCAAAATAAGTGGGCGGTATGTAACGCTTTTTAGCCGCCGCCTTAAACGCCTCGGCCAGCTTCATCGTCTCAGCTTTCTTGCCGCTCACGGCGTAAGCCAGGCCCAGGGCAGCGTCCATTAGCGGCATCTCGCCTGTTTCCGTTCTTGCCTGCTTCAGGTGTGCAATGGCCTTGGCATGCTCATTCAAACGCATATAGGCCCGGCCTGCGATAAAGTGCAGCATAAAATACTCGGGGTCCAACTGCTTTGCTTTCTGGCATTCGTCCACGGCGCGCTGATATTCGCGGCCAAAATAATAAGCAGCCGCACGCGTGGTGTGGACAGCCACAAGGCGGTGCGGATCTGTCTCCTGCACAATGCTCATCGTCTGCTCAATCTCGTCAAACGCGTCGTCGCGTTTTCCCAGCGCCAGCAGCAGCCATGAGTACCACAAATGCGTGTCCGCGTGGTCCGGGTTCAGCTCGATTGCCAGCTCATAACCTGCCGCAGCTTCTTCCCATTTCCAGTGGTAATGGTGATTCACCAGCGCCAGCGCCGTGTGTGCCTCAGCGAATGAGCTATCCAGCTCCAGTGCCTTGCGTGCGGCCTTCTCGGCTTTTGGCATGGCTTCGCGCGGCGGCAGCAGATCAAATGGCGCTATCGCCAGCAACGCATATGCGCTGGCCAGTCCCGCATGGGCAGGGGCATATTTTTCATCTAGCTGGATGGCGCGTTCAAAGTCCTCAATACTTTTGCTGATCGCCGTTGGCGTCATCTGGTGCAGGTTGTAACGCGCCTTCAGGTAGGCGTCATAAGCCGCGGGCTGCACCTGCCCATGCCCCTTTTGCAAGTCAGAGAGGCGCGTACTCTGCGATAGATTCAGCGCCAGGTTGATTTCGCGTGCTATCGCCTGCGCAATGTCAGCCTGCACGCTCAGCACGTCACTCAAATCGCGCTCATAGGTTTCAGCCCAGAGCTGCGTCTGGTCTTTCAGTTGGATAAGCTGCGCCGTAATGCGAACTCGATTGCCTCCCCGCCTCACCTTCCCTTCCAGAACATAGCCGACGCCCAAGCCCTTCTTCATCTGGTCCAGCGACTTGCTGCTGGAGTCGTAGTGGTCCGCCGTGGTGCGCGCGATCACCGCCAGCTCTGAGGCCTGCAATCGCGTGATCTGCGTGATCATCTCTTCGGTAAGACCATCGCTGAAGTAGTCGTCTTCTTGCGCTCCGCTCAGATTGCCAAATGGCAATACGGCCAGCTTGATCTTCTCTGCTTGGCCTTCCTGTCGGCCGGCCGCAACCATTGCGCCGGATTGTTGCCGCGTAGTGAACCAGTCTGTCAGCTCATTCCGGTATGCATAGATTGATCCAAGTTTGTCATGCAGATGGCGATAGACGGGAAGCCCTTCTTTTTTCTCCCAGCGCTGGACAGTTCGCACGTCTCGCCGCAGATAAGAAGCAATCTCTTTCCATGAATCTAGTCGATCAGCCGGATTGCTGGTTGCCATGGTTTGCGTTCCGCCATTCCTTTCGGGTGTCCATCCTGCCGCACCACATTCAGCGGCATCGCGCCTGCCGCACCTTGTCCTTGAGCGCCAATTCTACTGGGAGATAGACTCTCAATCGTAGTGAAAAAAGAGGCCATTATGATCGGGCTTGATTCGAAAGAAGAGTTTCCTGCTCGTTGCAACCGTAATGCTGGCCCAACTCGCTTGTACCATAGGCTGTGCCCGGTTCGATTGATCCGCCTGCCCAGACCGGGCTTATATACGAAGCACTCAAGATAGAAACCTAGCAATGCTGCGTCTCTACCGATAGCACTTGAAAAGCCTTACTCGTAGCGCAGGGCAATCATCGGGTCCACCTTCGACGCGCGATAAGCGGGTATGTAGCACGCCAGCAGCGAAACAACAGTAACGATCCCCACTACTGCGGAAAACGTCACAACGTCAGTGGGTTTAATTCCAAATAAAACGCTGCTGAACGATGTGGCAAACTTCGCCGCAATCAATGAAAGGACCAGTCCAGCCGCCACTCCGATTCCCGTAAGTTGCAATCCGGACTTCAGCACCATCTGCACCACTTGAGAGCGTGAAGCCCCTAGCGTCATACGGACGCCGATTTCCCTGGTGCGCTGGGCGACTGTATAGGAAATGACGCCATACAAGCCTACGGCCGTCAGCAGCAGAGCGAGTCCGCCAAACGCCTGCAGCAGCGTGGATTGAAAATGCGGCGTGGTCAACGTAGCTGCAAGATACTCGTCCATTGTCTTGATGTCATAGATCGGCAAATCACGGTCCATGGAAGCAACCACGTTGCGCACAGACGGAGTAATGCTGTGGGGCTCCACGCCGGTGCGCAGGCAGACGGTCATGGAACCGAAATTCAGTTGCGTATCAGGAATGTAGTATTCGGTTCGATCTTCCACGTCCAGCCTCTGCGTTTTTACATTGCCGACAACTCCGACAATCTCTCGCGGCTGCGGTTTACCGTGATTCGAAGCACCTGGCGTGATGTGCTTGCCAATGGGATTCTCATTGGGAAAATAGCGCGCAGCAAAGGCTTCATTCACGATGACCACACCCGGCGCATTGCCATTATCATGGTCAGTAAAGTCCCGACCGCTCTTGATGGGAATGTTGAACGTGTGGAAATAGTCTGGAGTAACAACCTTGATGTCGGCGGATGGTTCTTCTGCTTTGGGTACGGGACGCCCTTCAATTTCAAAAGTGATAATCGAGTTACTCCCGCTCAAGGGCAACGGGGTAACGGCCGCCGCGGAAACCACTCCGGGAAGCGCTCGCATTCGAGACAGAAGCTGAGTGTAAAAATCAATCTGCTGTTGCTCAGAATATGATTTCTCCGGCAAATCAAAATTCAAGGTGAGCACATTGTGCGGGTTCATCCCCGGATCGACAGAAAGAATACGGTGAAAGCTGCGCAGCAGAAGCCCCGCGACAACCAGCAGCATCAGGCCCAAAGTGGTTTCAGCCACCACCAGCATTCCGCGCAGCCGATTATGTGAAGCGCCGGCCGTGGTGCTGCGGCCTTCCTTCATAAACTCATTGAGATTAGGGCTGGACGCGCGTAACGCCGGAACCAGACCAAAGATGATGCTGGTAAGAACGGTGATCGCGGCAGTAAAGGCCAGCACGGTACCATCAAGCTCAGCCCCCTGGATGCGCCGCATGTTCGCATTCAGGTTGATAAACAGTTTGAGCGCCCACAATGCAAGAGGGATTGCCAGCAGAGCGCCTGCGAGTCCCAGCACCATGCTCTCAGTGAGCATCTGGCGGACCACGCGGATGCGGCTGGCCCCCAGCGCGGCCCGCAGCGCAATCTCTTTCCCGCGCGCACTGGCCCGTACCAACAGCAGGTTGGCAACGTTGAGACACGCAATCAACAAAACCACTGCCACGGAAACCAGCAGGATCACCAATTGCGTACGATTCCGGCCCACCAGATGCTCGAGTTCCGGCATGACCGTGGCGACAGGAAATTTCTTGTTCGTATCGGGATATTGTGCAGCCAGGTTGCGCGTGATCAGGTTCAGTTCTTCACGTGCAGTTTCCAAAGAGATGCCTGGCTTCAGTCTGGCGATTCCCTGCAGGAAATGAGCCCCGCGTTGCGTCGTAATCGGGGGCTCTTTAGGGTCCGATGTCTCTCCATCCACGGCAGTCGTGCGCCATACTTCTGGTGGATCGCCTTCCATGGGAAAGACGAATCCAGCGGGCATGACTCCCACAACCGTGTAACTCTGCTTGTCCAGCGTGATATTGCGGCCGACGATGCTCTCGTCGCCATGGAAGGCGGAATCCCACAGGTGATAGCTGAGCACCGCAACCCGCGATCCCGGTTTCTCCTCCTCGCGCGTGAAGCCGCGGCCCAGAAGAGGCTGCTTCCCTATCACGCTGAAGAAATCGCCGGAAACGCTAGCACCATTGATGTGTAAAGGCTGCGCCAAGCCGGTAAGAGTGAAACTATCGCCATGGTATGCGGCAAGGCCAGTCAATGACTTTGCCGCGGCGCGCATATCCAGAAAGTCAGGATAAGACATGGCAAACGGTCGGCTTACGTCTTTTTGGTTTGAAAATGCGGACGTGACGAACAGCAGATGGTCCGGTTCCGGCACCGGCAACGGCTTGAGCAGCACCGCATTCACGATGCTGAAAATGGCGGTGTTTGCGCCAATGCCGAGCGCCAGGGTAATAATGGCGACAATGGTGAAGCCAGGCGATTTCGCAAGGGTGCGCAACCCGTAGCGAACGTCCTGAATGAAGGTGGACACACGTCACCTCTGGTGCGCTTTGGCGCATTCAATTTTGACTGAAAGTTAAATAGACGAGGCTCTTACACCATCTCTGCCGCTTGCTGCGCAGCTTCCGTTTCTTCGACTACCTTGCCGTCAAAGAGATGAATATTCCGCTCAGCATGCTTGGCAAAGCGCGCGTCGTGCGTCACCATGCAGATGGTTGCGCCTTCGCGGTGCAGGCTCTGCAGCAGTTCCATCACGGCTTCACCATTGCGTGAGTCCAGGTTTCCCGTGGGCTCGTCCGCCAGCAGGATAGAAGGCGATCCGCCCAATGCTCGGGCCACGGCAACGCGCTGCTGTTGGCCACCTGAGAGCTGTGACGGGTAGTGGCGCATGCGGTGAGCCATGCCTACCTTCTCCAACGCTTCCTGCACGCGCTTTTTGCGCTCAGGAGACGACATGGAGCGATATGTCAGTGGCAGTTCAACGTTCTCATAGACCGTGAGATCGCCAATCAGGTTGAAGCTTTGGAAAATAAATCCAATTTCCTGGTTGCGAATGCGGGCGCGATCAGAGAAATCCAGTCCTTGCACCGGACGGTTGTTCAGGATGTAAGACCCGTCCGTGGGGGAATCCAGCAGGCCAATAATGGAGAGCAGCGTCGACTTGCCGCAGCCAGAAGGGCCGGCAATAGCGACGTACTCGCCCTTTTTAATATCCAGATGGATGCCGGAGAGCGCATGCGTCTCAACTTCATCGGTATAGAAAATTTTGGTTACGTTTTCCAGGTTGATTAAAGTTTGTCCGCTGCTTGCCACGTTGTATTCTCCTCCACAAATTAGTGTGCTCTTTAGTTTGTCTACTTGTCCAGCTTAATACGGTCCTGGTTGTCATAGCGCGACATGTCGGAAAGGATTACCTTATCGCCTTCCTTGAGTCCGCCTACAATTTCAATCGTATTCACTGAACTGCGCCCCAGTTCCACCTTGACTCTGGTCGCGGTTTTCTCGTCCGGATCAAGCTTGAACATTCCCACCGTACTCTTTTCCTGTCCAAAAGCCGGTCTGCCTACATAAAGCACGTTTTCCAGCTTCTCCTGCGTTATCGTTCCGTCCACGCTCAAGTCAGGGCGGGAGCCTTTCGGCGGCGGACCATCCAGCTTTACGTCCACTGTAACCGTGCCGGCCTGTACCGCGGGATCAATCCGGGACACCGTTCCATCGACCACGCCGTTGTGGGTATCGATCTCAGCCTTCTGGCCGATAATAATGTCTTTTGCCTGCGTTTCCGGAATCTTCAACTCAGCCTGAAGATGTTCCGGCTGTACCACTTTCGCCAGAATCGTCCCTTGCGTTGCCCGCTGTCCAACCTGGACGGGCACTTCTTGCAGGACTCCGGGAATGCCGGCGCGGACTTTCAGCGCGTCTTTCTGGCGATGTTTCAATGCCGCCAGCGCTTTCTTCTGGTCAATGGTAGCCTGTTGCACCGCAAGTTGGGTCTCGATTGCCTTGCTGCTTTCGGCAATTCTCTCTTCCTCGATTCTTTTGCGGGTCTCGAGTTCCTTTTCCTTGCTCAAGGAAGCTTTTAATACCGCATCAGAAACCACGCCAATCTTCTTCAGTTCCCTGTTCTGGTCGGCTTCGCGCTTGGCATTCTCATAGTCTGCTTCAACCGTTGCAGCGCCGGAGCGCAGACTTGCCAGGTCGCTATCGATCTTGGCCTTGGTGTTGTGATATTCAGCCTCGGCTGAGCGCAAATCCAGATCAGCATTCAGAGCTTCCTGCTCCACTTGCGGGTTTGAAAGCTCCATGATGACGCTATCTGCTTTTACCGGCGTGCCAGGTAAAATCACGATTCGTTCCACGCGAACGTCTGTCTCCGCTGGAATTAGACGTACATCGTCCGGAATTGGCACTAACGATCCCAACCCGCGGACCTGCCGCAGCATTGAGCCGCGCTTTACCGTGTCAGGCCAAATGGTTCCGGCATCAACACTTTGCAGGGCTGGCTTAAGTCTGGAAACACCTAACGTAGCGCCCAGAATCGCAATCACAGCCACCACAATCATGGCCGCCTGCTTCTGGCGCTTTCTCTTCTTCACCGATTCGTCGCGTACTATATCCATTGCGCTAATAGTGTATGCACAAGCGGTGCCAAAATCTTCTTTACCCGCAAGGCATTGATAACAAAGGCTAAAATTCGATTTACCACACCTGTTTTACTCTTCTGACTGTTCATTCCTGCAATTAACTGTTCGGAAACGCACAGTTGAGGTCTTCAGTCAAAATCCCGAATATCCTTATAATATATAGACCTCGCTGCTTTCCTTTGGTTATGGAGAAAAATACCTCTCGACCCCGAATCTTTTCCACTGATCAATATAAGATTACGCTTCCGGAAGGCCATAAGTTCCCAATTTTAAAGTACGGTATGCTCCGCCAGATAGTTGAGAAAGAAGGTCTTTTCCAACTGGAACAATCACCTCTGGCCGAGCCCGAAACCGTCTCCCTGGCCCATGACCCGGATTACGTTGCGCAATTTACATCCGGCACTCTGCCTGCGGCAGCCATGCGGCGCATCGGCCTTCCCTGGTCAGAAGTCTTTGTAAACCGTGCGTTTGCGTCCGTTGGCGGAACGGTAAGCGCATCCCTTGAAGCTCTGGAACACGGTTGGGGAGCCACGCTGGGCGGCGGGACACACCATGCTTTCCGCTCTGAAGGCGCAGGATTCTGTGTGTTCAATGACATTGCTGTGGCCATCCAGTTCCTGAGAAAGCGCGGCCTCATCCGCCGTGCCGCCGTAATTGATCTTGATGTTCATCAGGGTGACGGCACCGCAGAAATTTTTCAGGACGATCCCGATGTCTTCACGCTTTCCATCCACGGCGAAAGCAATTTCCCCTTTCGCAAGAAAAAGAGCCGCCTTGATGTGTCCTTGCCGGATGGAGTTGAAGACACTGCTTACCTTCGCCGCCTCGATGAAGTTCTTCCTGCCGCGTTCGGCTTTCGTCCGGACATTGTCTTCTACCAGTCAGGCGTCGATCCTCTGGCTTCCGATGTTCTCGGCCGCCTTTCGCTCACCCATCAAGGACTGATCGCGCGCGACCGTAAAGTTTTTTCCGCCGCGCTTAGTTTTGGCGCGCCGTTTGTTCTCACTTCCGGCGGAGGCTACTCAAAGCCGATTGAACGCAGCGCTGAAGCCCATGCCAACACCTATCGCACGGCCTGGGAAATGTTCGCACGCGTCTAGTGATATTCTCAAACCTGCCATGTCTTCTTCCGCAAAACACTCAGCAAGCGAACTGCCTCTGCTTGATTTGTCTGAAGTCAGCCGCGCAGTCCAGAAGAAAGAAGTTTCTCCTGTTGAACTCACGCAGGCATGTCTGGCGCGCATTGAACAACTCAATCCCAGGCTGAACGCTTTCATTACCGTAACCGGCACCTCAGCATTGGAAGACGCTCGCAAAGCCGAAGCTGAGATCGCGCGCGGAGAATGGAAAGGGCCGCTGCATGGCATTCCGCTGGCCGTAAAAGACCTGATTGAAACTGCCGGGGTGAAAACCACCGCCGCCAGTGCCGTGCTGAAAGATAACGTCCCGACCATGGACGCCGAAGTGATTCGCCGGTTGAAATCGGCTGGCGCAATCCTGCTGGGCAAACTCAACCTGCATGAATTCGCTTATGGCGGCAGCGGCATCATTGGCCACTTTGGTCCTGCGCGCAATCCGTGGAACACCGCGCACGTTACCGGCGGATCGTCTTCAGGTTCAGCTGCCGCAGTGGCAGCATGCCTTTGTTATGGCGCTATTGGGACAGATACGGCAGGCTCCATCCGCCTGCCCGCCGCCTGCTGCGGAATCATCGGACTAAAGCCGTCCTATGGATTGGTGAGCGCGCGCGGCGTGATTCCTCTTTCCTGGTTACTCGATCATGTTGGCCCCATGGCTCGTACCGCCGCCGATGCTGCGCTTATACTGCAAGCCATCGCCGCTTACGATCCCCAGGATATTGGCAGCCAGAAATTTCCTCCCGTTTATTATCCATCGGCTATTGAAGAAAGTATCTCAGCTCTGCGTCTCGGCATTGCACGCGATTACTGGAATGAGGTCGATGAAGAAATCAAGCACGCTGTTGACTCTGCTGTGACCGCGCTGGCCAAGATCACAGCCGGGATTCAAGAAGTTGAGCTCTCCACTGAAACCGATCGCACCGTGGTCCGTTGCGAAGCCTATGCTTACCAGCAAAGATATTTGCCGGGAAACGAAAAAAACTACGATCCGGAAACTTTAAGGCGCATCCGCAGCGGGTCCGACGTAACCGCGCCACAGTATATCCAGGCGCAGCGTGAATTGTTGCTGCAACGCCGCCACATCTTGCAGATGTTTGAAAGCGTTGACCTGATCCTAACGCCGACAACGCCCATGCTCGCGCCCACATTCGCTGACCTCCAAGCCGAGCCTGACCAGCTCCGCAATAAAGAAATGGTCATGTTGCGAAACACACGGTCTTTCAACGTCTATGGACTTCCATCCATCTCATTAAATTGCGGTTTTTCAAAATCCGGCTTGCCAATCGGACTGCAAATGATCGGAGCGCCCGGTGCCGAAGGCTCCGTGTTGGCCTTGGCGCACGCCTACCAGAAACAGACCGATTGGCACAAACAAAAGCCTGCGTTGAATAGCGTTTAAAGCCTGTAAATCCTAACTCCAGATTCACCAGCTCGCGTTTGACCGTCTCTAAACGCGCTGATATATTGGATTTGCGGGGTGGAGCAGCCTGGTAGCTCGTTGGGCTCATAACCCAAAGGTCGGTGGTTCAAATCCACCCCCCGCAACCAACCGAATCAATCACTTACATTGAATGCTCAAAATCGTGAGGGAACGGATTTTCGTTCCCCAGTTCTGTTCCGTTCGTTTCAGTTAATGAATCGTTGCTCTTGATGCGGCTTTCATGCTCTCGGGCAGCAGTTCTGCTGACGACTTAATGTTGTGAAATTCGCGCACCACTTAAGCCCACTGTCGACAACTGGCGGCAAGACGAATTTCAGACATCCCACGGGAAGCGGTGATTGGGTTTAGCGGGAATTTCGTTGTATGTCAGACCGCAATCAGCGGCTTTGCCGATAAGTTCCTGGAGCTGAAGAATGTGCTTGCGCTCACAATAGCTACGGATGCCGGAAATGATTTCGGGAAAAATTTGCAGGCCGTTGGTGATAACGGCGCTCGCTAGTTCAACGGCTCGCGCTCCACTCAAAAGGAAACGTACAACATCTTCCGCCGAGCGCGCGCCATTGGTGCCGATGATGGGAACGCCTTTGGAGACGCTTCTCCAACATTTGCTGACCCAGTAGAGACTTGCAGGCAACGCCCAGCCGCCACCGATCGCGCCCCAGGAGCCGAGGATTGGCTTCTGCGTTTCGATATCGGGAATGAAGCCCTGTATGCGTCCGGTCAGCACCAGCATGTCAGCGCCTTCTTCCATCGCGATGGCTGCGAGAGCGAGTGGATCATCGGCTTGCGCGGTAAGCTTGACCGCAAGCGGAATAGAAATCGCGCGTCGCACCGTCCGGACATAGTTGCGCACCGCATCTTGCGCAGTCACCTGGCGGACAGCAGAGGCTTCGCGTCCATGCGGGGCGCCTAGATTCAATTCGATCCAACGCAGCCCCGCGGACTGCATTTTCTTCGCGATGTCCGCTGCGGGACCGGGTTGAGCAACCGTTATGCTGCCCGCAACGATGCTTTGCTTCTGTTTTGCGTAACCATCCAGTTCCGCGAGCATCGCCAACCATGGATCGAGTGGCATCTGCGCGAGACCAGAGCGGCAGAATAATGATGCATCACGCCGATGCGGTGAGTCCCAGGGGATGACGCGCCAATCGTCATCCAGCAGAACGTACTCGGCCTTCAAGAGCTGCGCCGCCGCTTCAGGAGATTCATTGACCGACTTCGCGATCACGGCGCCGGCTCCTGAGTCGATGGCGGCGCGAATACCGTCAGCGGTCATGGTAATTTCGCTGGAAGCACAGATCAGAGGATTTTTCAGCCGGATTTTTCCCAGATCAACGGAGAGGTCCATACCTTATGCTTTATTCGCAGCCGCTGCCGAAATTTCGGCCATCTGCTTCATCCAGCCTTTCACAGATCCTGCCAGAGCTCCCAAGTCAGAAGATACGGCTATCATGCGATAGCCTGCGGCGGCGGCCTGCGCAGCCCGCGCCGGCGTGTCTGCATAGATCCCCATGTGGACGTTGGCAGCGCCGGTTGCCTGTTCAATTTCTTGAATACGTAGCTGCACCGCTGGATTATCGAGCTTGCCCGGCGCGCCCATGTCCACGGTCAAATCAAGAGAACCGATGAATGCAATGTCCAGCCCCTTTACCAATGCACTGAGCGGCCGTTCCAGATCTTTGCTCTCTAGTTGCCCCACAAGCAGAACTTCCCGGTTGCTGCGCTGAATATACTGCGTGAGCGGCTCTGTTCCATAGCTCGCCGCAGGCTGGGCCAGGCTGAGGCTGCGCGAACCCTCTGGCGGATACTTGCACGCAGAGTAAAAAGCGGAAGCCTGCTCCCTGGTTTGCAACTGTGGGAGTTGAATTCCGGCGGCGCCGGCCTCCAGCAGTCGATTGATTTGGCCAGGATCAAAATGTGCGACACGCACAAGCACGGGCAGAGAGCATGCGCATCCTGCGATAATAAGCTGGCCGGCTTCCTGTTCCGTGATTTGAGAATGCTCCAGGTCGCAGATGGCAAAGTCCAATCCTGCAAGGGCCAGAATCTCAATAACCTCGCGGCGGCCGAGCTTTACAAACGTTCCTATGGCGGCACGTTTATCCAGCTTTTCGCGTAATTGGGCAGCGGAACTTGGCATGTTCGTCAAAATGAGAGTTATTGTACCGCATACATGCTGTTTCCAGAGTCGTGCGCTACCGGAATAGATACTGACTGAACTCTGCAAAAGCCAATGAATTCCTAACTTGGTCCGGTCTTGACATCGTGGAGAACGAGTGAATAGTATTCGTTTGTCCCACAATGCGGGCATCGTCTCGCAAACTGCTCATGGTCCCGAAGTCGCAACCAACCCGACAGCGCGTTAAAAAGACCGTGAGCGGCCGGGGCTCTACCATTCAAGTGATTGACCGGCTGGCGCGCGTATTGGAAGTTTTCGCGGGAAATGGCCGCCAGATGAAAGTTCGAGAGCTCGCCTCCACGCTGCACATGCAGCGCTCCACCGCACACCGTTATCTCGCTTCTCTCTCACACGCGGGGTTCCTGCGTTCGGAAGGCGAGGGCGGGTATGCTCTGGGTCCTTTGTTGATCCAGCTTGGCGCTGCAGCGGTTGGCGGCGTGCAGATCGTGGAACTGGCTGAGAATTATCTTTCGCAACTAGCTGAAGAAGCGCAGGAAACAGCCGTACTGAGCCTGTGGTCAGGTGATTGTCCTGTCGTTGTGCGGGTGCGGGAACCGCAGTCGAAGCTGGTACAACTTCACATCCGGCTAGGCGCCATGTTGCCGCTGGATTCCGCTCAGGGCCATCTTTATCTGGCTTTTTATCCAGACCGTCATCGTGTTCATCAGCTGCTGACACATTTTTCTGAAGGCCAGCGCCGGGAGATAGAGCGAGGAATGTCTGAGGCGCAAAGAAACGGTGTCTTTGTGAACTCCCGGGTGGCTGAAGGCATTCGCGCTGTGGCCGCGCCGGTTTTCGATCATGAATTAATTGCTGGAACCATTGCGTTTGTCGGCACTCTATCTTCAGTACCGGCCGATCCCGATTCGGGCCTGGCGCAGGCATTAAAGGATGCGGCGCAGCGGTTGTCGCGCGATCTGGGACGCGGGCGTGAGATTGCCACAGTAAAGAGTGCCACGGCATAAATGTAGATCCGTCGGCAAGATGGAAGCGTAGCAAGGAATGTTATGAGCTTATATGAACTGAGCCGCGCCTGTTACGAGTTGCGGGACGAAGCCAAGCGGCAGCAATTCCGCACTGGCCCGGCAACATACGCCGCTGGCTATGACCTGACTGCACCGGAGCGCGAAATGCTTCTCCAGCTTGACTGGCGCGCGCTTGCTGAGTCCGGCGTAAGCATCTATGTGCTGACGAAGCTCGGCGCCGCCAGCGACGTTGAGTTCCTGGAATTGGAGGGCGCCATGCGCGGCATGAGCAAACAGGAATTCGTGGATTTTCTTAAGCAACAAGCGGAATCGAACAAAAGGTTTGCGCTGGGACTCGAGTAGAAGACCCGAGTAGACGAAAGGAGTTAGTGGATGGCGAGGATTGTTGCCGGAATGGCTTGCTCGCACGCGCCGTCGATCGCGCACGCCTACGATCATGGAATGACCAATGACGTGGGATGGAAGCCGCTCTTCACGGCTTTTGAAAAATCGCAGCAATGGCTGGAGTCGCAGAAGCCGGATGTGCTGGTGGTGATCTACAACGACCATGTCGATCAATATTTCTACGACGCATGGCCTACCTTCAGTATTGGTCTGGCAGAGCAATACGACATCCCCGATGAAGGGCTTGGCGCGCGCGCGTTTCCTCCGATTCCCGGCCACAAGGAACTCGCTTCCCATATTGCAACGAGCATGGTGGCGGATGGGTTCGACATCACGGCTTCGCATCGCATGTCGCTTGACCATGGATTTCTTTCTCCCATGCCGCTACTGGACGATGGATGGAAGATCCCTGTGGTGCCGCTGACTATCAACGTCGTCCTGGAGCCGCTGCCCTCTCCGCAGCGTTGCTGGCAAATGGGCCTGGCTGTGGGTCGGGCCATCCAAAGTTTTCCAGGCAACCAGCGCGTTGTGGTGTTTGGCACCGGAGGCCTCTCGCACCAGCTTACGGGCCCAGATTGCGGACGAGTAACAGCCGAATGGGACCGCAAATTCATGGACCTGATTGAGAAATCTCCGCAAGAGCTGAATGCTTACACCATGGCGGATTTTGCCCGCCTGGGAGGAGAGCACTCAGTGGAAGTGGTGCAATGGATGGCAATGCGCGCCGCCCTGCCGCCGCGCGCGTGTGTGGAACGCAAATTTTATTACCCGTTTGGGATGATGGGCTATGGAATCATGACATTCCGCGTCCCAGACTAAGCAGAAAACATTCAAGAGGGCAAAGAATGATTCGAACCGGCCAGCAGTATCTGGAATCGCTCCGCGATGATCGTGAAATATGGATCGATGGGGAACGGGTCCGCGATGTCACGCTTGATCCACGTTTCAGGCCCGTGGCCGAATCTATCGCCGAGCTGTATGACATGCAGCATGATCCTCAACTTCAGGAGAAGCTCACGTACATTACGCCGGAAGGCGAGCGCGCAGGGCTTTCCTATATTGAGCCGGGATCGCAAGCCGATCTGGTGCGCCGCCGTGAAATGGTAAAGGTGTGGATGGACTGGACCGGCGGCATGATGGGCCGCAGCCCGGATTTCATGAACGTCCACATGACCGGCCTGGGTTCCGCGCAGGACTACTTCGCTCGCGGCGGCGAGCGGTTTGGCAAAAATATTCGCAGCTATTATGAGTACTTGCGCAAGAACGATCTGGCCCTGACGCACACGCTGATCAATCCGCAGACGGACCGTTCCAAGCCGGTGCATCAGCAGAATACGGCAGCGGCTATTGTGAAGGAAACCGACGCAGGAATCGTGGTTCACGGCGCACGCATGATCGCGACGCTGGCGCCGTTTTCTAACGATATTGCCGTGTTTCCATCGACCTTTCTGCAACTCTCTGATGATGCCAGACCTTACGCCTTCGCGTTTTCAGTTGCACTCGCAACCAAGGGGCTGCGTTTCATTTGTCGTCCGGCCATCACCCCGCGCGATGGCCGTGTCCAGGATTACCCATTCTCGGCGCGTCTGGACGAGATGGACTGCGTCGCCATTTTTGATAATGTGCTGGTTCCGTGGGAACGCGTCTTCATTTACCAGGAGCCGAAGCTCGGCAACGGCATGTTTGCCGAAACCGGAACCATGAACCAGATCATGCATCAATTTGCCACCAAAAACCTGGCCAAGGCGGAATTTCTGCTCGGCGTGGCCCTGAACATGGCGGATGCGGTGGGTATCGGCGGATTTCAGCACGTGCAGAACCATCTCCACGAGATGATTAACACGGTGGAACTGGTGCGGAGCTGCATCCGCGCATCAGAAGTTGACTGCGTGCCTGGTCCAAACGGCACCGTGCTGCCGAATGAGCAGCCGCTGCTCACCGTGCGCACCCTGTTTCCGCAGCTTTATCCGCGGCTAGTGGAGATCATCCAGATACTGGGAGCAAGCGGCCTGGTGATGGTGCCGAGCCATGAAGAACTTTCTGGCGAGCGCGCTGCGGACGTAGAACGCTACTATCAGGGCGCCACCGTTGCGGCGGATAAACGCATTGAACTCTTCCGCATTGCCTGGGACCTTTCCTGCTCCTCTTTTGCCGGACGTCAGACCCTGTACGAACGCTATTTTTCCGGCGATCCGTGGCGCCTGGCCATGCTGCGCTACCAGAATTATCCCAGGCAGCAGGAACTCAAGCAGCGGGTGTGGGACTTTGCAAAACGCACGGCCGAGTGGGACAAGCGCGAGCAGCAGAAGAGCGGGTCCACGCGAGAGAAAAGCCATGTCACAGCCTGAAAACCGCAAGGTCATACCTTTGGCGCCGAGCGCAAGCGCGGAGGCTGAGGCATTCCGCAATGTTATCCGGCATCTAGCTTCGGGTGTGACCATTATTACCAGTTCACTGGGCGGCGAGCCGGTGGGATTGACGGCCACAGCCGTCTGCTCGGTTTCCGCAATACCGCCGATGTTGATGGTTTCACTGACAGCGACTTCACGCACGGCCAAGGGCGTGGCGGAAACAGGCGCATTTGCCGTGCACCTGCTGCCGCACACAGGCCGCCGATACGCCGAACAATTTGCTTCCCGCGGTTCGCACTTTCAGGACGTGAAGTATTCACCCACACCCGATAGGCAAATCCCGCTGCTGCCAAACGCCCTGGGCTGGTTTTTATGCCAGGCGGAACAGTCATTGCCAGTAGCTGACCACGTAATTTTTGTGGGGCGTGTGCTGCAGTGCGAACTTAAGGACAAGTCGCCGGATCCGCTGGTTTATTTTGATCGCAACTACCGGAAGCTGGCTCCAGCCGCCGAACATGCTACCTCAACTCTGGAGCCATGGGGATCAGCGCAGGACGCGGGCTTGCCCGGCTTTGGCTGGTAGGGAATTTATTTCTAAACCAGGAGGAACCATGGACGCGGTTGCACGACTCTTACAGGGATCAATCGATCTCCACATCCATCCTGCGCCATCACTTTTCCCACGGCGTCTCGATGCTGTGGAAGCGGCGCAGCAGGCGGCGCAAGCTGGGATGCGCGCCATCGTGATCAAGAGCCACCATCACACCACCGCGCCGGAACTGGTGCCGTTGAAAAACCATGATCTCAAGGACATTCCTACCCAGGTGTTTGGCGGCGTGGTCCTCAATAGCTATGTGGGCGGCCTGAATCCTTACATTGTCGATATGACGTTGCGTATGGGCGGGAAAATTGTGTGGTTCCCCACAATCTCATCCATAAACCACATTAAGCACCACGAGGCGCAGCCGCACATGAAGTTCCCCTCGCAGGTTGGCCGTGAGTTGCCGGACATTCCGGTGAAAGTGCTGAACGAAAAAGGCGAGCTCCTTCCTCAAGCGAGACTAATTCTGGAGTTGATCGCCGAAGCGGATGCCATTTTGTCCTCAGGACACGTTTCTGTGCCGGAAGCGCTGGCGCTGCTGCGCGGGGCCAAGGAAGTGGGCGTGCGCCGCATGCTGATTAACCATCCGGATTTTGTCATTGATGCTAGTGAAAAAGACGTACAGGAGTTTGTGCGGCTGGGCGCTTACATTGAGCATTCAATGTGCATGTACCATCCGGAATCCACATTTCATTTCTGGGGTTTTGATCGGCTCAAACGGTGGATCGAATTAGTGGGGCCGGAGCACACGCTTCTGGGTTCCGATCTGGGGCAGAAAAATAATCCGCTGCCGGTGGAAGGTCTCCGCTATACCGTGGAGAAACTTTTGGATATCGGCATCAAAGAACACGAAATTGAATTCATGATCAAGAAAAATGCAGAAGCGCTGCTGGGCCTGGAAGAAGCCGCTGAGCGCCGTCTGCCGGCCAGGAAAGGAGCATAACCAGATGAGTATCGCTAAGACCACAGAGCAGAAATCGAGCGGCAAGGCTTACAACTGGGCGAACATCCCGTCTGAAGTGGTGCGCGCTGGAATCAGCCGCAAGGGCTTCAAGTGGAAAGATATGATGATGGTGATGAATGAATGCCATCCCGGCATGAAGTTGAGCCCGCACAGCCACACATTTGAACAGATGGCTTACATTGTGAGCGGTCGCGCCATTTATCACGTAGGCGATGTTGGCCACGAAGTTGGAGCGGGATCTTTTCTGGTTATTCCTGCCGGCGTTGTGCATTATATTGAACCGCTGGGCACCGAACCGGTCATGAATCTGGATTTTTTTCTGCCCGCTCGGGAAGACTACATGCATCTGCTCAAGTACCTGGACGAAAACAAATAAGCGATTGGCAACAG
>JBARNL010000862.1:0-2907 GCA_049802955.1 Candidatus Angelobacter sp. | reverse complement strand
ATCGACCCGCAGCAGCACCTGGTTGAGGTCAATGGCAAGGCCATCCATCTCACGCCCAAAGAGTACGACATGATTCAATACTTTCTCGCGAATCGCGGGAAAGTTCTCACCCATCGCGCCATTCTTACCGCCATCTGGGGCAGCAATAGCACGGAACAACCGGAATATCTACGGGTATTCATTGCCAATATCCGCAAAAAGCTGGAGCAGAATCCCCGCACGCCCAAGTACATCAAGACCGAACCATGGATTGGCTATAGATTCGATCCTGAGTAACCCTCTCTTACTTTCTTTTTTGCTGAAATCTTAATGCCTTCTTAATGCCCTGTGGACGTATGTTGAACGATGGAGCAGGCAATATGAATGCAACCTTAGAAAAACTTCGTCGCCCGGCCATCCCGGTTTTTGTGGCGACCACCGTCATGCTCTCCTTTATTTCTTTCTGGCGGGCCGCAGCCATTGTTCTCGCCGATCTAGCGTCTTCGGCTTATTACGTCGGCGGTGATACGGAAAACGTAATCGGCAAGAGCGCGCCCTGGTTCGTGCTGGCCGTCATGCTTTTCAGCTATGCCGTGCGCGCTGTCTACATTGAATCCAGCAGCATGTTTGTGCGTGGAGGCGTGTACCGTGTGGTGAAAGAAGCCATGGGCGGCACGCTGGCCAAGCTCTCCGTCTCTGCTTTGCTTTTCGACTACGTTCTCACCGGCCCCATTAGCGCCGTTTCCGCGGGGCAATACATGGCCGGCTTTGTGCAGGATTTAAGCGCCCGTGTGGGACATCCCATTCACATCCCGATGAACGCTTTTGCCGCTGCCTTTGGCGTGGCCGTGACACTGTATTTCTGGTGGAAGAACATCCAGGGCATTCATGAATCGAGCCAAAAAGCGCTGCGGATAATGCAGGTCACTACCGTAATGGTCGTGATTTTGATCGGATGGTGCCTATTTACGCTCTCAAAAACAGGCTTCCATCTGCCACCCGCTCCGCTGATGTCCAACATGAAGTTGAATGGCGATTTCTTTGGCTGGCTTTCCGGCTCCTGGTTTTCACATTTGACGCTTGTCGTCCTGCTGGTCGGGTTCGGTCACTCCGTGCTGGCAATGAGCGGCGAAGAGTCCTTGGCCCAGGTAAATCGCGAAATACAGGCGCCCAAACTCAAGAATTTAGAACGCGCCGGCGTAGTGATTTTCCTTTACAGCCTTCTGTTCACGTCCTTGGTCTCGTTCTTTGCCGTAATGATCATTCCTGACGGCGTGAGGCCCACGTACTTCGGCAACCTGATCAGCGGCCTTGCGATGTACATGACCGGCCCTTACAACCTCAAGCTGCTGTTCCAGGGCTTTGTGGTGATTGTGGGTGTGCTGATTCTATCCGGCGCGGTAAATACCGCGATTGTGGGCGCCAATGGCGTTCTAAATCGCGTGAGCGAAGATGGCGTGCTCACGCCGTGGTTCCGCCGGCCACACAAAAAACATGGAACAACATTTCGACTGATCAATTTGATCGTCGGCCTTCAAGTATTGACGATTGTCTTGAGCGGAGGAAACGTCTATCTACTGGCGGCGCTTTATGCCTTTGGCGTTATCTGGAGCTTCGCCTTCAAAGCGCTCGCCGTGCTGGTGCTGCGCTTCACCCACAAAGAACCGCGTGAGTGGAAAGTCCCCGGCAACCTCAAAATCGCGGGCATAGAAATTCCTATCGGGTTGGGCCTGATAGCGCTTGTGCTGTTTCTGGTCGCCGTAACCAATCTGTTTACTAAACCATCGGCCACCATGGCGGGTGTCGCTTTCAGTGCGATCTTTTTTGCGCTGTTCACGGTCAGCGAGCGTCTGTCTGCGCGCGCCCGTAAAGGCGCTGACCATGTTGAGCAATTTCGCGTTTATAGCAATCCGGAACTAACCAACAAGGATTTGAGTGTAAGGCCAGGAAACGTTTTAGTAGCGGTACGCGATCCGGAAAACCTGGCGTATCTGCGCGAAGTACTTCAGCGCACCGACACTTCGCGACAGGACGTGGTGGTAATGACTGCGCGGCTCTATCATCGCGAGCACTCTTTCAGCGGCAGCGCAATATATGAAGCCAAAGACATCTTTGACCATTACGAGCAGGAACTGTTCAGCGCCGTGGTCTCTGCCGCTGAAAAGCAGGGCAAGCCGGTTTCACTGCTGGTTGTGCCCGGCAGCAATGTCTTTGACACGATTCTGATGACTGCTCAGCAGTTGCATTCTGACAAGGTTGTCACCGGGTATTCGGAAAAGCTTTCTCCCGATCAGCAAGCCAAGCTCACCGGAGATGCCTGGGAACATTTGCCTGACCCCAAGCCTCGATTGTCACTGGAATTGGTCGATCGGACCGGAACCACTGTTCAGTATTGCCTTGGGCCGCACACGCCCACGCTGCGTCCTGAAGACGTGCAATTGATGCACTCTATTTGGCTCGATTTAACTAAAGACCTTGAATTTAGCGGCCTTCATCACTATCACGTGGTCGCGCTGGCTTTGCGAGAGCTTCAGCTTAAGCTCAAGACCGGCGAACGAGAAGAGCTTCTGCAGGAGCTCTCGCATGACATATTGGGCATTACAAAGCACACTTCCAATGGCAACAACATGCCTGGAACGCACCAAAAACGGCTTTGAACCACAGGAGGAAATGTGTCTTTAAAATTTGCTCGGTTTCTCATTTTTATCTTTTTCCTTCTGGCACTTTCCCATACTCCATCGTATGGCCAATCATCGCGGGACAGCAGCAGCGCGAGCGGCTTGTCTGACCATGACCGCTTGTTGCTGGAAAAAATCGATCGCCTGGAGCGCCGGATTGCCGAACTGGTGGCGCGTACAGGAATCGATTCCACCATGAAGCAACCAGATCCAGCCGTCATGGCAAACGGCAAGCTGGACCAGGAAGGCC
>JBARNL010000861.1:0-6842 GCA_049802955.1 Candidatus Angelobacter sp. | reverse complement strand
GGCTTACAGCTGTGGGTACTTCATGGCAATGTCCGGAAAGCAGCCGCAACATGCGGGCCGCATCGGCGTGGTCCTTAGGCTTGCCTAAAACTTCGCCGTTCAGCACAACGATGGTGTCCGCGCCCAGCACGTAGCTTTCCGGATAATGCGTTGCGACGGCTTCCGCTTTCTGCCGCGCCAGGCGCAGAGCGTATTCGATTGGCGCTTCACCGGCGATCTGGTCTTCATTGATGTTGGCAGCATGCACCTGAAACGGAATTCCTATTTCCCGCAACAACTCCTGCCGGCGCGGCGAAGACGAAGCTAAAATCAACTCTGGCTTTTTTTGTGGATGCATCCTGAGCGTTATCGAGTCCTTCTCAACATACGTGACCAGCCGCACTCTTAGCAACGCCATGCCTGTCAAAGCAATGTCCAAAATGCTCGGCGCCAATTTCACCGGCGATAGCTGTGATTTTCGCGTCTGGGCGCCGTCGGCAAAAACGGTGACACTGCGCTTGATAAATGATCAGGGCTCACATGACTGGCCGATGCAATCGTCGGACGGATATTTCGCACTCCATGCCTTTGCGCGTTCGGGCGATAAATATTTCTACATTGTCGATCAGAATAAGCCAGTGCCAGATCCCGTTTCGCGCCTGCTGCCGGAAGGCGTGCATGGCCCAACGGAAATCGTCGATCCTGATAGTTTCGCGTGGACCGATTCAAACTGGCGCGGCCTTCCGTTGCGCGACTATGTAATTTACGAGCTCCACATCGGCACGTTTACGCCTGAAGGCACGTTTGACGCGGCCATTGCCAAGCTGCCGTATCTGAAAAAGCTTGGTATTACCGTGATTGAAATTATGCCCGTCTCAGCCTTCCCCGGTACGCGCAACTGGGGTTATGACGGTGTATCGCCTTACGCGGTGCAGGCCAGTTATGGCGGGCCAGATGGTCTCAAGCGATTGGTCAATGCCGCGCACGAAATCGGCCTGGCCGTAATGCTGGACGTGGTTTACAACCATCTTGGCAATGAAGGCAATTATCTGCGGCTCTTTGGTCCCTACTTCACCGCGAAACACCAGACGCCTTGGGGCGAAGCCATCAATTTTGATCAGCCCGGCTGCGACGGCGTCCGCCACTATTTTATAGAGAACGCGCTTTATTGGGTCCGCGAGTACCACATGGACGGCCTTCGCCTGGACGCGGTGCAGACCATCAAAGACGATTCACCGCGACACATCTTGGCTGAAATCAAAGCCGATGTGGCTGCGCTGGCCACCGAACTTGGCCGCGACGTTTGTGTGATTGCTGAAACCGACGAGAACGACGCAAAAATCGTTCTCCCTGCTGAAGCCGGCGGCTACGGTCTGGACGCAATCTGGAGTGACGATTTCCATCACGCCATCCACGCCTTTTTCACCGGTGAGCGCAAGGGCTATTACCAGGATTTTGGCCGGCCGGAGCAGATTGCCCGCGCATTAACGCACGGCTTTGTCTTTCAGGGTGAGCCATTCCAGTTCTGGAGTGGACGTCCGCGTGGCACCAGCAGCGCCAATATGCCCGCCGCGGCGCATGTGATCTGCATTCAGAACCACGACCAAGTCGGCAATCGAGCCAGAGGAGAAAGGCTCACCGCACTTATCCCCCGCGGCGCGCGAATGCTTTCCGCCGTGCTGTTGCTGTTGGCTTCAGAAACGCCGCTGCTTTTTATGGGCCAGGAATATGACGAGCCCAATCCTTTTCTCTTCTTCACCGACTACGGCGATCCTGCCTTGCAGCAAGCAGTTCGTGAAGGCCGCAAGCAGGAGTTCAAGGATTTTGATTTCGCCAATGACGAGGTGCCGGACCCGCAGGATCCCACAACGTTTGAACGATCGAAATTAAATTGGCAGCTCACGCAGGGTGAGAATCCGATGCTGGATTGGTACACGTCTCTGCTGGTGCTGCGCAAAAAATTCATCAAAACCTGCGAGCCAACGTGCGAAGCCAAACTCATTCACGGCGTGATTCACATGCAGATTCCCTGCGAAGAGCCTACCCTCAAAGTCTTCGCGCGGATTCAAGGCACGGCCGCTCTTCCCGAACTCGGCGGTGGATGGGAAAAAGCATTGGCAGAAGAAGAAGATGGATACGCCGTAAGTGTGTGGGTGGAGAGTCTGGATATGCGTTAGTTTGTTATCCCGACACCGAAGGTGGAGGGAACCCTATAATCACGAGGCCCTATTCGGGCTCGTCGCGCTTCAGATTTTCCGTTGCCATAGGTCTCCCTCGCTGCGCTCGGGATTTCAAAACAACTATCTTACTCCCACTTGCCCCTTCACCGAATCAATCAGCTTCTTTGAATCCCAGCCCACGCCATCTTTAAACACCAACTCAACATTCTCGATGTCGGCGATTTTGCTCGAAGGATCGCCCTTCACCAGCATGATATCTGCCTGCTTGCCCGGAGCAAGCGACCCGACCTGGCCAGCTACTCCGAGAAACTGCGCGCCATTGAGCGTTGCGATCTTTATGGACTCCAGCGGCGTGAAGCCTGCTTCCGCCAGCAATTCAACTTCGCGCAGATCGCCAAAACCGGCAATTGTTCCGCCGATGCCAGTAGGATCAAGTCCGGCCAGCAGCGTTCCTCCGGCTTTCACAAACGCGCGCTCAAATTCCATCTCCCGTTGAAACATGGTGGGCCACGGGCTCTGCGTGTTCTTGGCGATACGTTCGCGGTTTGCGTGGTACGCTTTGGCTGCTTCGTCGCTCAACATATCCAGCGCCTTCTGCGGCACGTCCGGACGCGACGGCACAATTTGCTCAAAAACCGGTAGCGTTGAGGTAAGCGCAACATGCTTATCGACCAGCATTTTGATCGTGGTCTGAATCGGCTCGCTTGTTACTTCCAGCTTTGCAGCCGCCGCCGCTGCCTGGTTAGGGTTAGGACACACATCAGGCTTCTTATCCGGATGAAATTCCGTATCCACCGTCAGCCCGTGCTCCAGATCGTCAATGCCAAGCTCCGCGGCTTCGCGGAAACCAATGGAACACAAATGCCCCGTGACTTTAATGCCATGCTTGTGCGCCGTATCGATCACGGCTTTCAGTTCAGCGCGCGTGATGTAGTTGTAAACCTTGAAGGAGCGCGATCCCTCTGCCACCCAATATTCCACCGTGCGGATCGCGTCATCAGGCCCGGTGAGCTGGTGCAGTTGCAGCAGCGGAATGCCTTCGCCCTCCAGATAAGGCCCGGTCGCGTTGATCTTTGGACCGGGCATTTTCCCCGCGTCCACGGCCTTCTTTATTTCCAAATCGGTGTACGGCTCCATGCTGCCGGTCGTGCGGATCGTCGTGACGCCCAGCGCCAGATACAGCCGCGGAAAGCTGAAAGGCATGTCATGGTAAAGCCCGCCTCCACTGGGATAAAAAAGATGGTCGTGCATACCTACGATCCCCGGCAGCGCGGAGTAACCTGTCATGTCCATGCGGTTCGCATCGGCGGGCACCGGCGCCACTCCCGTATTTCCGATGGCCGTAATCTTCCCGCCGGAAATAATAATTGTCTGATCAGCCTTGGCCGCCGCTCCGGTTCCATCGATCACGCGTACGTGTTCCAGCGCGATTACCGGTGACTGTACGCGGATAAATTCTTTGATCGATGACTGCTGCGGCTGGGCAAAGCAAAGGGTAGAGCTAACGACCATCAAAGCGACGAGCAAATGGCGCATAGAAGAAGCCTCCGGCGGTTCAGAGAACCAAGCAGCATAATTGCAGGCATGGGCTCATGCAAGGGGCAGGCGAATTTTCCGTTAATATTTTGGTCAGACACATGCTAAATGCCTTACAGAAACACCACGTCGTGGCAAGCGCGGTGGTTTTAACCTGCTGTTGCAAGCTGTCATAGATCGCCGCTTTGCCGAGCCACGGGCCAGAATCGTAGCGCCACGCAGCGCCTGTATCCATTCAGGCCCCGAAATTGGAGAGATGTGCATCTGCCCCAGAGCTTTTAGCGCCGGATACGAAAGCAGTCAAATTTTAAGATTAATTATGGTAAAGTAAAGCTCCCCTTTTGGCCTATCTAACTAATTCAGGAGACTACCATGCGCGGATGGCTGGCTGCTATTCTCTGCATAGCTTTAACTGGGATCGCTTTTGGGCAGGCGTCAAAATCTGATGCCACAAAATCTAAAGAGGCCGCGAAGTCTGCCGAGCCAGAAGTCATAAATCTTATGCCCGTAAAAAAACCAACCACGCCTGGCCCCTTCGGCTTTGAAGCGGGGATGACAAAGGAGCAGATTATCGCCAAGCTTGGATCTAAGAACATCAAAAGAACAAGTGGAGATGACATAATTTCATTTACCACTGCTCCGATTCCCCATCCCGATTTTAATGACTATACGCTCAGATTTGCGGAAGATGGCCGACTGATTCAGATTATCGCTTTCACTGGTCCCATTTCTTCAAATGACAGCGGCGATCAGGTCAAAGATAAGTTCGCAGAAATTTCTAAAGCGCTGCACACCAAATACGGAGAGGGCCTTGATGTGGACCGATTGACTCCCGGAAGCATCTGGCACGACCCGAACGATTGGATGATGGGCCTCCTAAAGAAAGATAGAAACCTCGAATCATTATGGGCGCCCCCTGACCAGAAGCTGCCGCATCACTTGACAGGGATTATGCTTGAAGCGGAAGCGTTGACGCGTTCAGCTGCACTGATAACCCTAACCTATCAATTTGAGGGCTTTGCCAAGTGGGCGGATACGCAACAGAACAAGAGAGATTCCGCTTTCTAAACCGCGAGAGGCGCCTGCTCCCAATGAGATGGAAATGACATTGACTGATGCCGGAAAGGTCGAAGCCGTCATATAAATCTGTATAAGGACATGTTTTTGGCTTCCTTGGAAGCGGGTGATTGTATAGGACCTGCGGTCAATGAGGTAAGCTCGAAGTTCTTAGGCCAAATGACATTTCCTGGAACCACTCAAGCAATGCCCTGCGGACGGCTGATGAGAAGCTGATGAACAGGACCAATGTCGAATGCCGGCTTAAATCCCTGCTCGATGAGCGCGTTTGCCTCAAGGCGGCAGCTAAGCCAAGGGTCATTTATCCGGTAAGGCGACGATTCGGCGAGGTGACGAGAGCGCGATTGAACTAAGCCTCCGCAAGCCACCCCTGGCTGGGGTTTCAGGGATGGACCTGCGTTTGCTTTGCGTTCATTATCTTGCGCATGACGATCATCAAAACTTCAACTTCTTATTTCGACTGCGCCAGCCCCGCAATAATTGCGGCAAGTTTATCGAGTATCTGGTTCCAGCCCTCTAATTGACCGCTATTTTTCGCGCTCTCCATGGGTTCATTTCCAGTGAAGGTGAGTCTCGTCCGGCCGTTTCCAAGATCCTCAAAGATGGTCACGTCGTACGCACCCTCTATGGCCTCATGTTCTATTCCCAGCTGCGCAGGATCAATCTTGTTTCCCTTCGAGTCGGAAAAGTACATCAAGGAAACGATCTTCTCGTGCGGAACAATCTCGTGGTACTCAATCGCATTCCAGAACTCCTGCCCATCCGGTGCTTTCATGCAGCAGAGAAATTTCCCCCCAACGCGAAAATCCATCTGGCAAACGGGCGCAGTAAAACCCTCCGGCCCCCACCACTGCATCACATATTTCGGATCTGTCCACGCCTTCCAAACCAATTCGCGTTGGGCATCAAAAACTCTTGTCACAACCATCCGCTCTGTCTCATTCAACGTGCTTTTTGTCATGTCCAACCTCTTCTTTTTTCATTTGATTCACAACTGCATCCAGCCTGTCAAAACGCTCTTCCCATAATTGGCGATAGCTAATCGCCCAGTCGCTGATTTTCTTTATCGCCTCTGGCCTAAGCGTGCAAATACTCTCTCGTCCACGCTTCGTCTTGATCACCATGCGCGCCCGCACCAGGTAGGCAATATGTTTTGAAATCATCTGCTGCGAGAGTGCAAACGGTTTCGTCAATCCATGCACGGAGGCAGGCCCACGTGAAAGCCGTTCGATCATCGCCCGACGGGTTGGATCAGACAAAGCCGCAAATGTTGTACCAAGACTATCCACAACCATATGGTAGTGGATTTTCGGTCGATGTCAAGTGTGAATTTTGCAATTCCTAAACCCTGCCTCATTCACCTGACGGTGAAAGTGCGCACCGTAACCTGCGCAGGAGCGCCAGCCGCCACGGTTGCGGCGCTGGCATCAGGTGCCGGAGGAATGCGGATTGCCTCTGGAGCCTGTTCTCGATGCGCCACCGGCGTGTCGGGCAAGTGATCTTTGCAGTTGACTTTCGAGCGACTTTCGCGGCGCGAGTGGTAAATCGCTAATGCGCTCACCGACACCGGTTTGTACCGATAAGTCGGCTTGTGTTGACCCAAAAAGCCTTTGCTCCAATTGGACAAGAGTCGCCATTCGGACAACTTCGCTCATGGTCCGCCGGCATGCTCGTTTTCCCAGAGAAATGAATGATAAAGGACGTTTGCTTCAACGATTTGAGATCGACTTCTCAGGCGTTGTTGCGGTGAGGTCCGGCGGTCGATGGAAAATACCCGTACATGACTCGTTCAGGGCTGATTACTGAATGCTGAACGCTGATTACTGAATGCTGAGGGCTGAGTGCCGACTGCTGATCGCTGAATGCTAAAATAGAGCTTTAGCCCATCCTCATGGACCGCGCACACATCCGAAATTTTGCCATCATCGCCCACATCGATCATGGCAAATCCACGCTTTCTGACCGGCTCCTGGAGCTGACGGGAGCGCTCGCACTACGCGAGATGCAGGAGCAGGTTCTCGACGCCATGGACCTGGAGCGCGAGCGCGGTATCACCATCAAGGCCCACGC
>JBARNL010000860.1:0-1603 GCA_049802955.1 Candidatus Angelobacter sp. | reverse complement strand
GTTGTCCGTGAACAACCGCTAACCGATTGAATGTGAATCTATTTCCGGAGCTTTGCGCGATTTGAGATTGCAGGATTTTGCGGCTTGCTGCCCCGGAAGCTTGCAATTTCGTTTTTCGATTTTCTTTCTGCGCGAACCATGATTCCCTGGCCGCATCGGAGGGAACGATGCGGCCGAAGCAACACGCGACGACGGGATCAGGCGATCTGTTCCGGGCCAGGCTCGAGCAGATCATCAACATGAAGCACGAACTGGTGCAGCTTGCAGGCGAGCTCGACTGGGAGTGGCTGGATGGCGAGATCGCACCGCTTTACAGCGACCAGGGCCGGCCCGGAATCGAGACCCGCTTCGTGATCGGGCTTCTGCTGCTCAAGCACATTTACGGGCTGTCGGACGAGGGCGTTTGTGAGCGCTGGGTGCATGATCCGTATTTCCAGTATTTCACCGGGGAAGAGTTCTTCCAGCACAGCTTCCCGCACGAGCGTTCGGACCTGAGCCACTGGCGCAAGCGGTTGGGCGACAAGCTTGAACTGCTGCTGGCCGAGAGTCTGCGGGTCGCGCATGCGAGCGGCGCATTGCGGACGCGCGATCTGGCACGGGTCACAGTCGACACTACCGTGCAGCCCAAGGCCATCACCTTCCCGACCGACGCCAAGCTGCTGCATGCGGCGATCAAGGGGCTCAACCGCCTGGCCCGTCGGCAAGGGGTGCGGCTGCGGCAGTCATACCTGCGCATCGCCAAACACGCCGCCATGATGGCCGGGCGCTATGCCCATGCCAAGCAGTTCAACCGCCATCGCCGGCAGTTGCGCATCCTGCGCACGCGGCTCGGCCGCATCATCCGCGACATTGGCCGCAAGATCACCGGCCAGCCGGCCTTGGAGGAGGCACTCCAATGGCCGCTCGCGCGCGCCAACCAGATCCGGTCGCAGCAGCAGCGCCAGCGCGGCTGGAAGCTGTATTCCTTCCATGCTCCCGAGGTCGAATGCATCGGCAAAGGCAAGGCCAGCGCGCCCTATGAGTTCGGCGTCAAGGTTTCGATCGTCACCACCAATGCCCGCGCGCCCGGCGGCCTGTTCGTGCTGCACGCCAAGGTGCTGCCGGGCAATCCGTATGATGGGCACACGCTGCGGTCCGCGATCGAGGACACCGAGAGGCTCACCGGGCGCGCGATCGAGCGGGCCTATGTCGACAAAGGATACCGCGGCCACGATGCGTCGAACCCGCACCGCGTCTTTATCTCAGGGCAGAAACGCGGCGTGTTGGGCGCCATCAAGCGCGAGTTGCGCCGCCGATCCGCCATCGAGCCGGTGATCGGCCACATGAAGTCCGAGGGCCATCTCGGCCGCTGCTATCTCAAGGGAACCGCCGGCGACGCCGCCAACGCTATCCTCACCGCCGTCGGCCACAACCTCCGACTCGTCCTCGCCTGGTTGAGGATTCTTTTGTGCCTGATCCTGGCGGCACTACGCAGCGCGCTGGCAGCCGACCCCAAACTCAAATTGGCTTCTTAACGGACGACACCATAGGAGTGTCCCAATGGGCTCAACTGTGCCGGCGGTTCTCATTTAAACCGGTCCAAATATCCAGAACGGACCAATAT
>JBARNL010000859.1:0-1511 GCA_049802955.1 Candidatus Angelobacter sp. | reverse complement strand
GGTGGATCCCGCGCAAGTGGACGAATGCATTATGGGATTGGTGGTGGCAGCCGGTCTGGGACAGAATCCCGCGCGGCAAGCGGCGCTGGGCGGTGGATTGGCTAATACAGTTGGAGCGATGACCATCAACAAGGTTTGTGGATCGGGATTGAAGGCCGTTGCGCTGGCGACGCAGGCCATCCAGACCGGCAATGCCGAGATCGTGGTGGCGGGCGGCATGGAATCCATGACGAACGCGCCGTATCTCTTGCCGCAAGCACGCAAAGGTTACCGGCTGGGAAATTCGCAGATTATCGATTCCGTGGTGAATGACGGTCTCTGGGACATTTATAACAACTACCATATGGGCATGACGGGCGAGAACGTGGCGCAGAAATATGGCGTCACGCGCGAACAGCAGGATGAATACGCCGTGAGCTCGCACCAGAAAGCTGTGCAGGCCTGGAAGGAATGCCGTTTCAAGAGCCAGATCGTACCTGTGGAATTGCCGGCAAAGAAGAAAGGCGCAGCGCCCCTGCTGTTTGAGAAGGACGAAGGCCCGCGCGAGGATACGACCGCCGCGGCGCTGGGAAACCTGAAGCCTGTCTTCAAGAAAGACGGCACGGTTACGGCAGGCAATGCTTCCACGATGAATGACGGAGCGGCTGCGGTGGTGGTGACATCGGCTGCCCGGGCGAAGGAATTGGGCGCGCAGCCGATGGTCCGAGTGGTGGCGCAGGCGACAAGCGGTATAGCGCCGGAGTGGGTGATGATGGCGCCCGTGGATGGTATCCGGAAAATATGGGCCAAGACCGGATGGAAACCGGAGGACGTTGATTTATACGAAATCAATGAAGCGTTCTCGGTACAGTCGGTGGCAGTAATCAAAGAATTGGGCATCGATCCGGCGCGGGTCAACGTGAATGGCGGCGCTGTGGCGCTGGGTCATCCAATTGGCGCGAGCGGAACGCGCGTGCTGGTGACGCTGATTTATGAATTGATTCGGCGGAATGGCAAGCGGGGGATTGCCGCGTTGTGCCTGGGTGGCGGGAATTCTGTGGCGATGGCGGTGGAGAGGGTTTAACCACAAAGGACACTAAGGAATACAAAAAAAGTTAGCCGTGAATGGGCCCCAAGAAGATTTGGTAATTGAGTAATTTGGTAAATCGGGTAATTTAATAACGTCGGGATTTCGCAAAAGGAGCGCAGGCTTCGCACAGATCAAGATCTGTGTTCCTTGGTGTCCTTTGTCATGCAGGGCCTTCGGCCCACGCAAGCTCGTGAAAATTGGTTTTTTCCACCTTGTGGTTATTGCTCTTCCGGCCCATCGATCACAATCTTTCTCAAACCGCGGTAGAGTGCCTGCACTTCTTCATAAATGTTTGCGATACCTTCAGTAAAGCGGGTGACGCTGCCGGAGTCGAGATCGGCGGTGACGTTGTGGGCCAGCTTGCGGAGCATGTGCAAGCGCTCGGCCTCAAGCTGGGGCAGGACTTCAAAAGGATCGCCGCCGGAAGAATTCAGCTCAACCC
>JBARNL010000858.1:0-3364 GCA_049802955.1 Candidatus Angelobacter sp. | reverse complement strand
TCCTTGGCGCCCGCTGCTTAAAGCGGCCATACTCCTCCCTTGCCCTTTCCGATATGGGTGCCATCGTTAAATGAGAGGGCAGAGTTGAGTCGAGGGTTGTATCGAGCAACTCTCGAACTTCTTTATCCTGTGAATCGTCTTTGAAAAGCACAATACCCCGGTAGCCGCCTCTGCTTTAATTAAATGGGCGCTGCCCGCAAATGATTAAATTGGGGAGATCTTCAATCTTATGGTGAATTGTTTCAAATTGAAAGTATCAAAATTTGGCAGTGCCTTTCGTTAGGTGTTGCGGTCGCCAGATCAACGTTAGTAAGGGGTTTTTCCGCTTCACATTCATAATTCCAAGTATCAAAGCGCAATCATTAACGCATCTCTAATATTCCAGAACATCCGTCGGGCAAATTTCAAACTCTTTGCCATCAGGTCATATAATGGGCCACATCGTGCGCCTGGGATGCATATTCATCAGTGCCTTATTGTTGGCCGGCAGCAGCTTTGCCGCTCCCAAGGCGCATACCGTTGCCTTGGGACAGTGGCGCTCCGTGGAGGTCCGCACGGAAGCCGGCGAGAAGCAGCCGCTTAGAGTCCGCGAACTCATCATTGATGGCCGAATCCGCGAATACACCACGGGCGTTGTGCATGAGGTCACTGACCGGCTTTTCGTGGTCCGGCGCGCCTACCGCATCAATGACGCTCTGCCTGAGGAAAAGAAGCCGCAGCAGTGGGTCTGGCGATTGGATGGATGGATCAGCGTTGACCGCCAGACCGGCCATATAGCGCAGCTTAACCTGCCTGCTTTCGATGGCGAGACCTCAGAAGCAAGCTGGTATCGTGACTACTCTGACTATTGCGGCGCTTCCGACGATGGCGCGAAGACTTACATGGTCGTCTCGCAGCTCGGCAAGCGCAAGCCTGTATTAAAAAAGGAATATCCCGGCCCTGCTTGTGCCGCGCCCAGATGGGAACGCTCGCCCAGACGTGTTACGTTCAGCGCCGCCGGAGAAAAAACCAGCTTTGTGGTGCATGCGCACAGCGCCGATCTCCAGCCTGAAACCGCAGCAGAAGAGGGTCCGCAACAATGAAGTCTCTCCAGGAATATCTCGATGACGCCGCCGTGGCGCATGGCCATCTTTGTGCCGGACAGGTTCTCGGCGTCCGCATGGCCATGTTTGGCTTAAAGAAACTTGGACTAGAGGATCCCCAGGGCAAGGACCGCAAGCGCATTGTCACATTTGTTGAAATTGACCGCTGCGCCACCGACGCAGTGATGGTCGTGACCGGCTGCCGCCTGGGCAAGCGTGCTCTCAAGTTCCGCGATTGGGGCAAGGTCGCTGCCACTTTCGTCGACGTGGAAACCGGCAAGGCCGTCCGCGTGGCCGCCCGCGAGTCTTCCAAAGCCCTGGCCAAAAGCATGCACCCGGAAATTGAAAACAAGAACCAGCAGCAGATGCTGGCCTATCGAGAGATGACTGACGAGCAGCTGTTTCAGGCGCAACCCGTGCATGTGGAACTGCCGCCGGAAGAGTTTCCCGGCTATAAAGGTGAGCGGATCGTCTGTGCGCAGTGCGGTGAAGGCATCAATTTTCGTCGAGAGGTTAAACTCGGGGCAAAGATTGTCTGCCGGGGTTGCGCTGGAGAGCGCTATTACGAACCTATCGTCTGAACTGCGCCTTTGGCGGGAACTTTTGCCCGGCGCGCGCGTATTACTGGCTAAGGCATGCAGGACTACTTTGCTTGCCTTCAAGGAGGGATCCAATGAGATCAACTTTGCTTCGGATATTGCCTGTCATTCTCAGTCTTCTTGCCCTCGCGGGTTGCTCTATTACAACGCACGATAAAGGCAATGGCAAAAAAGATGATGTCGACATCAAGACGCCGTTTGGCTCACTTAGCGTGAAAGAGAATGCTTCTGACGTGAAGGATACCGGTCTCTCGCCCTACCCCGGCGCCCGCCTAGCCAAAGATGACGACGATGATCGCCACAACAGCGCCAACGTGAATATCTCCAGTTCGTTGTTTGGCCTGAAGGTGGTTGCGCTGAACTATGAAACCGACGATCCCTCCGACAAAGTGCTCTCGTTCTATCGCAAGGAAATGGGCAAATACGGCAAGGTTGTGGACTGCACCGGCGGGTTCAATATGAGCTTCCACCATCGCGATAAAGACGCCGATGTCACCTGCGATGGTCACAGCGGATCGGACCATCAGTACAAAGAAGAACTAAAGGTCGGGACGGAAAACAATCAGCGCATTGTAGCTATCAAGCCCAGGAACGGCGGCTCAGAATTTACCCTCCTGTATGTGCGGGCATCGGGAGGCCACGACACAAACTAATCACCATCCGCGCTTTCGGTTTTCGGCCGATGACAACCTTTACCTCGGACCCTGCGTGTCTGTCCGCTGGTTTAAAAACGGCTCCCGCCTGAGAGCTCTTCAATCGCGACAAAGCAAGCATCGACATTCTCTGGCTGAAAGATGAAGGCCGAAAGAGTCACCGAAGACTACTATTGCGGCGGCGCGATTCTGCTCTTCCGCTCGTCGCTGGCGACGATGCCGTCTTTGATATGGACGACGCGATAAGCGTGCTCGGCGATATCGGCTTCGTGAGTCACAAGCACAATCGTATTTCCCTTGCGATGAAGTTCTTCCATCAGCTTCATAATTTCATTTCCAGTCTGCGAGTCAAGGTTGCCGGTGGGCTCGTCGGCCAGGATGATTGAAGGATTATTGACCAGGGCGCGGGCAATGGCGACGCGCTGGCGCTGTCCGCCGGAAAGCTCGTTAGGCTTATGGTTCATGCGTTCGCCCAGATCAACGGCCTGTAGCGCGGCCTTGGCGCGGGCAATGCGTTCGTCAGAGGGCGTGCCGCTATAGATTAGAGGAAGCTCGACGTTGTGCAGCGCGGTGGCGCGGGCGAGAAGGTTAAACGTCTGGAAGACGAAGCCAATTTCACGATTGCGAATGCGGGCCAATTCGTCGTCATCCAGCTCGCTCACAAGATTGCCGTTAAGCCAGTAGCGGCCTTTGGTGGGCGTATCGAGACAGCCGATCAGGTTCATAAGCGTGGATTTGCCGGAGCCTGAAGGACCCATGATGGCAACGTATTCGCCGCGATCAATGCGCAGGTTCACGCCGCGCAGCGCATGCACCTGTTCCTGACCCATTTGATAGGTCTTCCACAGATCTTCCGTGCAGATAATGCATTCGGAAGGCGGCGCGATGATCTTTTCGGAAATGTCGGCGACTTGTGTTGACATCAATTTCTCCTGGTCTGTTGCCACACCTAACCCCACTCAATCGTAGTCTTTAGACGTTGAAAAGACGCAAGAGTTTACGACTCTCCCAGCTTGACCACGGAATTATC
>JBARNL010000857.1:0-2556 GCA_049802955.1 Candidatus Angelobacter sp. | reverse complement strand
AGGTCATGCCGCGAAAGGCATAGTTCAGCGGAATAGTGCGCTCAACTTCGTCAGTGGTGCGCGCAGCCGTACTCCAGTTCCAGCCCACGCCGCTGACTTCGCCGCTATCGAAGAAATTATCGAGCGTAACAAAGCGTCGCGCCAGTTCGTGATGGTTCGGCGTCATGGCCTCGGGAAACAGCGTGAGTGAAGGATCGCCATTCCCTTTTTCCAGATCGCCCAGGACCTGATCGTAGGACCGGTTTTCTTTGACGATGTAAATCACATGCTTGATGTGTTGGCGCAGGAACGCAAAAAGCTGGCGGCTCTTAGGGTCATTCGGCGACGCGACGAAGTGATTGTTGCGTGCCACTTGCTGGCTTAGCAGCCGCAACTCGGCCGCGTCAGGTCGCGGAATCGCAGCGAAGCCGCCTTTTTCCAGTTGAAGAATGTATTGACCTGCGGCAGCACAGGGACGGTCGTCAGAGGCGGTAGCAAATGTTTTTCGACACGCTTTCGGATTCGGTCCGGGCATCGACTTGCCGTTGACCACATAAAGGATCGTTCCGTTTTGGCTTACGCTGACCGACGTGGGATACCACGCTGTGGGAATCAGTCCCGCGACGCGGCTGTCATCGGGGTCTTTATTTAAGGCAATCACGGCCACCGAGTTTGTGCCGCCATTGGTTACATAGAGCGTTTTTTCGTCCGGAGAAAGAGCGAGGCTGTTGGGATTGCTGCCTTTGAAGCCGGCATGATTCGCAAAGATGCCGGGAGGGGCTGTGGTCTTGATTTCAGCAATGGTTTTATCTTTTACTGTATCCACGATGACAACTGAATCGCTATTGTCTGCCACCGCAAACAGCAGCGTACCCGCGTTGTTCACGATCATCTTTCCCGGCTGGCCGTGCGTTTTGATTCTTCCGCTGACGGCGAGCGTTGGCTTGATCGCCAGCACAACAATTTCCCGATCGCGCAGGCTGGACACGTAAGCTTTGTTGTCGCCAGCAAAAACGACCCCAAAGGGATACTCGCCTCCGGCTACTCCTTTTTGCGCTGGGTTGATTTTCCCCGGCCGCAAGTCAAGATCACCAATCACTTGATTTGTTTCCAGGTCGATGAGCGAAACGGAATCGTTTTGATGATTGGCGACAAGCAAGCGCTTGCCGTCTGGGCCCACGGCAACGCCTGCAACCATTGGATCGAGCGGCGTCACTTTCGTTTCCGAGCGATCGGCCACTCCCAGACCCGCCTTGTGGCCAAGCTCTATTGGTTTTTCAGTCTCGTTCCAATGGCCACCTTCCTGCGTAAAGACATGGACATCGTCGTCTCTGCCGCCGCCAGCGTAAAAATGCGAACCGTCGGGAGCCCATGCCAGGCCAACATATGCGTTGGGAATGCGCAACGCTTGCTTTTGCACCGGCTTTGACTGCTGAATATCAAAAACAAAAATATACTCGCCGGTCCGCGCCGGAATTGCTTTGCCTTTGGCGTCATTATTACGGTTGAAGCCGCTGGTGAGAATCAGCAGCGTATTGCCATCCGGGCCCACGGCGGTTGAGATTGGATGGTCCACGGTGAAATCAGGAAGGTCAGGCAAATCCGGATTCAACGGCTGCAACGTTGATCCGCGCGCTGCCAGTGGAGTAATGCTCATTCCGGTGGGCAACTCTTCGCTTGCCGGCACGCTCTTCCTTTGTTGAGCACTGGCAGATAGAAAAAGAAGCGCGATGCAGACGCTCATCGCGCAAAACAAGCGCGTGCGGGCCATACGCGGCATGCGCGAGCAACGGCGTTTCAATTAGCGTTCCCTGCCGCAGCTTGCGGAAGGCCGCTAACCTTTACGTAAGGCGCTTTGCCCAGCGTGGCGTTGAGCAATGCCGCCAGGCGAAGACCGGCTAGGGCCAGTTTTTGATTTACCAATTCGATATTAGCTTGATAGTAAGCTTCGTCGATTGCGGCGGGTTTCGCCTCGATGATATGCCTGGCCTGTACATGCGATTCGTTGGCCCAGTCCACCGGCGTTCCGCCTGCCTCGTTCTCAAGGTGTTTCTGTGCGATCAACGTATTCAAATGGCCAACATATTCCTCTTCTGAATGACCGGTGTGCTCGAGCAGCAGCGTGTCCCAGGCCCAGTGCAGATTGCAGTCATAGTCGCCGCATTTGGGAGAGCCGAAGACCGCGAGCTTAATGTCATTGCCGCCGCGGGCTTCCTCGATCGCATGCAACGGCTGATGCAGATCGCCCACAAAGTGGACAAGCCACTTGAGCGCTTCCAGCCTGTCCGCACGAGAAGACTTTTCGTCCCCCAGGATCTTTTGAAATATTTCGATCCGGTCAACTGCGCAATTGTGATGGTCACTGAGCGCGTCCTTATGTTTATCCTGCGGGCGGAAGCAGTCGCGCTCTTCGGAAAAACCAGCAGCGTCCTTCGGGATATCGACAAAATGCCAATCGTAGCTTTCGTCACGATCTTTTCTGACTGAGTCAGCCCAGCTAGCGATGGACGCCAGCGAGTCAGAGCCCAGAAGAAGCTGCAAATTCTGCCTGGTCACAGGCGTAAGACGAGACGCCGC
>JBARNL010000856.1:0-3869 GCA_049802955.1 Candidatus Angelobacter sp. | reverse complement strand
ACATCAGATGAGGACAGAGGCTATTGATAGGTTGAGCGAGATGGACGTGTCGTTCAATCGCTACCTGTTGGATGGAAATTCCGCGAACACAGGACTGCTACAGGCTGACAAACAGAGAATCGAGCAGTTGGCCCAAGCGAATGCAGACGCGCAGAATGACAAGCTTCTGCAGGAATTGGTTGCAGCGGAGCAGAAATGGTACACACAGGCTGTGCAGCCGATGATCGAAGAGCGCCGCAAGCTTGCTGTCGGCCAGGGATTACCGGAAGACTTTCTCGCCAAATACCGCGCAGCGCCGCAGGATTTGCAGATTGTGAACCTTGAAATAGCCACGGAAAACGCGCACCGCGAGGCACTGCAAACATTGCAGCAGACGGACGATCAGCTGCGGTGGCGCTGGCTGCCATTTCCGCTGGCGGCGTTGGCCATCATAGGCGTGATTTGGCTGGCGATCGGCGCGATGAAGAATGTGAGCTATCTAAAACAGGCGGCGGAGAATCCGGAAGAAGACGATGATGGACAGGAGCCGCAGGATCACAACGCCGGCACTAAGTGAGATTGATTGCGCTGAACTTCTTATCTGCGGTGAATCGGCGCAAATCTGCGGCTAATTTAATATCTACCCCAGCATTCTTGCAGCGTCTTTCGCAAAATACGTAAGTATCAGCTGCGCACCGGCGCGGCGGATTGACGTGAGCGACTCCAGGATTACGCGGTCGCGGTCCAGCCAGCCATTGCGGATGGCGGCTTGCAGCATGGAGTACTCGCCTGAGACCTGGTAAGCCGCGATGGGCAGATCAAAACGCCGGCGCGCTTCGCTGATCACGTCGAGATAAGGCATGGCTGGCTTTACCATGATCATGTCCGCGCCCTCTTTGATGTCGAGAGAAATTTCGCGCATGGCTTCGCGCAGGTTGGCGCCATCCATCTGGTAAGAGCGGCGATCACCAAACTGCGGCGTGGAATCAGCGGCCTCGCGGAATGGACCGTAAAATCCTGAAGCGAATTTGGCAGCATAAGAAAGGATCGGAGTATTGGTGAAACCAGCCTGGTCTAGAGCTTTGCGGATCGCGCCCACGCGTCCGTCAAGCATGTCACTTGGAGCAATAATATCCATGCCTGCTTTGGCCTGAGAGACAGCCGTCTTGGCCAGGATCTCAAGACTTTCATCATTTAGGACCTCATATTCCACTTCAGCCGCGGCCTGCGTCGCAATCGCGCTTCTTCCGCCATTGCCGCCGCTTCCCCGCTTAGCCGACGCACCGCTATTCCCGCCCGCCGCGCTCTTCTTCTGCACCACGCCGCAGTGTCCGTGCGACATATATTCACACAAGCAGACATCGCCCACCACCACCAGGTCGCGCACTTCCCGCTTGATGGCCCGCGTGGCTCGCTGCACAATTCCATCTTCCGCCCACGCTCCAGTAGCGACTTCGTCTTTCGATTCCGGCAAGCCAAATAGAATTATTCCACCCAGGCCCAGTTGCTTCGCTTCGCGCGCCTCTTTCACCGCTTCGTCCACTGAAACATTAAACACGCCCGGCATCGAGCTGATCTCTTTGCGCACGCCTTCGCCCGGACAGACAAACAGCGGATAGATAAAGTTTGTAGGCGTGAGACGCGTCTCGCGCACCAGCGACCTCAGCGAGTCGGTCTGGCGCATGCGGCGCAGGCGGGTGACGGGAAAGCTCATGGTTAAGCCGAGTTTAACAGAGTTTACCTGGATTTTAAGAGGTCACCATAGCTTTACTCAGGTGGGTCGTTAGCCAGCTGATTTTCCGGGCATCAGTCTTCAGGAATCAAAAAAGCGCCAGGAATTTTTTGGTCGAGTGTGGCCAGTAGTGCCCGGTTCGTCTTCGCTAATTCCGCTAGATGGCCATCGGTGATTTGCTTTGCCGTCTTAACCCATGAGCGAAGACAAGAAGCCTCATTTCCATCTTGCAGAAGGGTGAACCGCTGGGCATGCAAAGCTTTCAATCGAAGCAGCAGCACGCGAGCTTCTGCCACCGTCACCCCATATTCAGAAGCCTGGGCCAGAATTCGTATGAATCCCAGCTCGGTAATTGAACAAGTGGCCAGGTGTATGGGTGGTTCCCTTCGCAGCCACTCGGTCACTCTGCGGTGGAATTCATGTTGCTGAAAACCCAATGCGAGAAGAGCATTTACATCGAGCAAATACATCATGGGAAATCGGTTAGTAATTCGCGGACTCGTTTGCTGGTCAATACCGGGGCCTTCGGGCCAGCGCTCAACACCGGAAATCCAGTAACAGGATCAGTGATAATCCTTGCTCTACTCACTTTCCGTTTTTGCGGCGTTAAGACAATGCGTCCGCCCTCGATCTCCGCCGTAAGTGTGTCCCCGGCACAAATGCCCAGCTTCCGGCGTAACGGCCCCGGCAACACAACCTGACCTTTGGTAGAAACCTTGGTCGTCATAGTAAGACAATCTTACCTTTCATTTAGCTCGCCAACAAGCTCAAATTCACTTTCCGCATGGATAAAGCGTTTTGCAGTTTGGGGTAACATCTTAAAAGCATGGTTCCCGCTCCGCTCCAGCATTCTTCCGCTCGCGTCCTGGAATTTGATCACTTTCGTGACGTTCTGGGCGCATACGTCAGTTCGCCGCTGGGCAAGGCGCGTGTGTCTCAGTTGGAGCCCTCGCTTGATCGCGCATGGATCAACCAGCAGCAACAGCTTGCCGACGAATCACGCCGCTTTTACGTTGCCGGCGGACGCTTCGAATTCACCGGCCTCTTTGACGCGCACAATCTTCTGGCCAAGGCACGTATTCCCGGCGCGACGCTCGAGATTGAACAGATTCGCGACCTTGTCCTGCTGGTGGATAAATCTTCTGAATGGCGCGAAATGGCGCTGCATCCGCCGGACGCCGTAAAGCCACATTGGATCGGCATGCTGGCGCTCACCCAGCAGATCGCCGACTTCACTTTGCTGCTGCGCCATTTCCGCAACAAGATTCAGCCGGACGGCACGCTTGACGATCGCGCATCGGCAGAGCTCACGCGCATCCGTCGCGACGTGGAAAAGCAAAAGCGCGCCATCCAGGAATCTTTGCGCGGTTACTTGCGGCGGCTGGCGGAAGGCGGCGCGGTTCAGGATGAACTCGTCACCATCCGCGGTGAGCGCTTTGTTATTCCCGTAAAGACGGAGCAGCGCAAGCGCGTCAATGGCGTCGTTCACGGCGCAAGCTCCAGCGGGCAGACCATGTTCATTGAGCCGCTGGAAACCATTGAGCAGAATAATGACCTTGTTCGTCTGCTGGAAGAAGAGCAGGCTGAAATCCGCCGCATCCTGCAGGAAATGACTGAGCGACTGGGCGAGCACAGTGAAGCCATTGCCACCGCCACCAACGTAATGGCGGAAGTTGAGCTGCAAATCGGCAAGGCGCGTTTTGCCGTGGACTATGATTGCGTCCGCCCCGAGCTGACAGAAGATTACACTGAGCTGCGCGCCGCGCGGCATCCTCTTCTTGAACGAAATCTCAGAGCCCAAGCCGGGGACCCCGCAAAGCCCGGGGTTGGCTTTGTGGGGCGTAAAATAGTCCCGCTCACTCTTGAGATGGACGCCGCCCATCGCCAGCTCATCATTAGCGGTCCCAACACCGGCGGCAAAACCGTTGGCCTGAAAACTCTTGGACTGCTGGCGCTCATGGCGCAGGCCGGCGTTCCCGTGCCTGCCACTTCAGCGCGGCTGCCGGTGTTTGATTCCGTGCTGGCTGATATTGGCGACTATCAATCCATTGAGCAGAATCTTTCCACCTTCTCTGCGCACGTTACCAATATTGATTTCATCTCGCGCACCGCCACCGCGCATTCGCTCGTCCTGCTGGACGAACTCGTCTCCGCCACC
>JBARNL010000855.1:0-6741 GCA_049802955.1 Candidatus Angelobacter sp. | reverse complement strand
CGGGATATTTCGTGAATTACCAAAGTGCCCACTTCCAGACCCAATTTACATTGACCTTGGTTGCGGGCAAGGTTACAGTTTGCGTGTAACATCCGAGAACACAAACGCCATGTCTAATACCATGTTCGCCATATGGATCGGATTATCAGCAGGAATTCTCCTGCTGTTCCTGTATGCAGCGTTTTTAAACCTGCGGCGGAGACAGTTGCCCGGTGCGGAACTGGGCGATCTGATAAATTCCTTTCTCCCGGTGGATGTGGCAGTGCTTTCCGATGTCATAAATCCGGCGCAGCAACGCCATTTACAAGAAACTTTTGGCCGGGAAGAACTGCTCAGGCTTTACCGTGAGCAGGTTGGCTTAACCATGGAATGCCTGCGCCGAATGTCACATAACGCGGCGCTGCTGCAACAGGTGGGCTACGCTCAGGTGAATAGCGGCAACCAGTTGATCGCCTCTCTGGCGCAGGAGATGGTGGATGCCGGCGTTCATGTGCGCCTCTACACCTTTATGGCAACGATCGTCCTGCAGGTCCGGTCCGCACTGCAGTGGGTGCCGCTGGTTTCAGCCGCTAACAGCGGAGACGTTCGCAGTATTGTTGCGTCAAGTCTGCTGCCGGCCTATATCCTGCTCAAAGATAAAGCCGGCCACCTGACTTGCCTGAAGTTCTCCAGCCTGCATGAATCGCTGGCGCAAAGCCTGTAAACTCCATATTTTCCCACAGAAATTTCGCTTTAGAAGGATCAGCGTTTGCCCTGGGACATGAAGTCCTTCAGCAAATCTTCCCACTTTTTTGCTTCATTGAGTGCGTCGGCTGAAAGAGGCATTGGGGGAACAGTGGTCTGAGCCTTGGGCGCATTCCAGAAACTGTAGAGCCAGATAAAGCAAGCAAGATCGTACGCGAACACCGGTAAACGACTGAGCACCGCGCTCTGGCTTGGGATATGTGACCAGATTGCTATCGCGGCGAGTGAGGTGGCTACATCGAGTCCAAATCCTGCCGCAATGCCGAATTCTCTCTTCTCCCACTGCCTTCCCATTACAACCATTAACGCCACAAAGAACACCAGGATTGCGGAACGCAGAAACTCGGCGGTCCGAGCTGTTAGCAGTAAAAGCCTTTTATGATTTCCATAGATTGCTATCAAAATGACCACGATATTCACCAGAATCGCGAACATCGGGAAGAGATAGCGAAAAAATCTAACTTTATAAAAACCGGGGAAGAGGCGCTTCACGAACAGTTCATAAGCTGCAAACAAAGCGAAAAGAACCACAGCAATATCGGAAATCCAGTACACGTGAGAGTAAACGCGCGCAGGAGCACCGGATGCCGCAAGCCGTGTCAGGCCTACAAACTCCGTAACAATCACGTAGAGGAAAAAAAACGGAAATTGTCTTTGCTGATTACGGTAAATTAAAACGCCTGCAAGCAAAGCCAGGCTTGGCAACGCCAGCCAATCGATAAAGACATAAAACCAGTTGTGCATACCTGGCGGCCAGCCTAAACCAGCCGCCCAAAAAGCACAAAACAAATTTAATGTCACGTACTCGATTCAAATACCAAATGGTCTTAGAGAATAACTGTGATGGGCGGCTCCGCGGGCGTCCCCGGCCCAGTCAGACTGATCTGGCCGCAAATCCCCGCAACCAAGAGCCCGGCTACCAACATACGCATTGCAATCTTCATGACTTAATTTTCCTCCAATATTTGTATTCTTCAGTAATTTTGTGCATCGAAAGTTGCCAATAGACTACATGAGAAATTGAAACGCGCTGCAATAATTAAAACCTATCTCAGTTTCCGAATTCACCCGCCCTTAACACAAGGACAATGGAATGAGTTTAATACCGTTGGAGTTCATGTGGCGTCCAAGTCACAAATAATTCAAATTCAGGAACTTAGAGACAATCGCAGCAAAGCCGTCGTGCGCCTCCAACCGGCATTCCGGATCGATGTTAGCGAACCAAGCCGCGGTTCCATTTTGGAACGTTCTATTTAAAAAAATTTACATCTTTAAAAATTCAAGCGGCAATTCGTCCTACTTTTCGGCCGTCTCGCCATGCATAAATTCGCTCGGAAAACGTAACAAACAAGTTGCGTGAACCCGGCAAGCAGGCGCTACTTCTTAGCTTACCTTTCAAGCTGTGGGTGCTTGCGGTGAAAATTGGTCGCATCCTGATAAGCCTTGGCCAGCGCCAGCATTTTGGCTTCGCCATAAAGATGGCCCAGGAAAGTCAGACTGACGGGCGTACCCGGCCCTCCACCTTCCACCTCGCCGTTTTCGCGGACGCGAGCTTTTGGCGCGTCGTCACCCCGAAAGCCATTGGGTAAAATGACTGCCGGATGCCCGGTTAAATTGGTGATCAGCAGTTGCGTGCTGAACGTGGGCGCTACGATGACATCCACCTGCTCAAAGACTTTTGCGGCCGATTCCATAGCTATAGTGCGGGCGCGGTTGGCCTGGATGTATTCCACTGCCGGAATGAAGCGAGCAGCGCGAAAAGTATTCGGCCAGTCATCTTTTGTCTGCTGCGTCAGCAGCTTATCCCGGCCGCTGCGCGTCAGGTCGTCAAAAGCGGCGGCGGCCTCCGCAAGCAAAATGCTGCGCATGGCTGCGTAAGGATATTTCGGGAAATCGACTGGAATCAGGTTTATGCCCATCGATCGCAGCTTGGCTAGAGCGGCTTCATCGAATTTACGGTCATATTGGCGGCGTGCCATAGCATCCGCCCGATTAGCTTTTTCTTCCGCCTGCTTTTTCTTTTCGTCTTCACTGAGTTCTTTTTCTTCTTTTGCCGGAGCGGTCTGTTGCGGCGGCGGTTGCAATTCAAAATCGGATTTCAGATAGCCGACGCGCAGCTTGCGCCAATCGAGGTTTGCGTCCCAATTGAAGGCAGCGTTATGCACGGTGCGATCATGGCCGTCAGGCCCGTGGATCGCGCTCAGCACGATCGCCGTGTCTTCCACCGCGCGGCAGATAGGACCAAGTTTGTCCATGGTCCAGGAGAGGGCCATGGCTCCGGTGCGAGGCACAAATCCAAATGTCGGACGCAGACCTGTGGTTCCGCAACGGGTAGATGGAGAGGAGATCGATCCCAGCGTTTCCGAGCCGATACTAAAGGCCACACAACCGGCGGCCGTGGCGGAAGCCGGCCCAGCCGACGATCCGCTTGATCCTTGCTTGGTGTTCCAGGGATTTCGCGTCATGCCGCCAAACCATTTGTCGCCCTGGGCCAGAGCGCCCAGCGTGAGTTTGGCCACCAGCACCGCTCCAGCGGCGTCCAGCCTCTTGACCACAGTTGCGTCTTCATCAATCTTCTGGTCTTCAAATCCGCCCGCGCCCCATGTGGTGCGATATCCCTTTACCGCCAGCAGGTCTTTTGCGCCCCAAGGCAATCCGTGCAGCGGGCCAAGATACTTCCCTGCCGCAATTTCCCGGTCGGCTTCCTTGGCCTGCGCCAGCGCTCGCTCCTCCGTTAACGTGATCATGAACTTCAGCGTTGGGTCATATCGCTTGAGCCGCGCAATGTACATCTCCGTCAGCGCGGTCGATGAAACTTTCTTGGTCCGCACCAGTTCGGCCAACTGGCGGACGGAATAAAACGCCACATCTTCCAGATTTTTTGGCGCGGCTCCGGCGACACCGGGCGCAGCGGAAATCTTAATGGGACGCTGCTCTGTCTCAAACTTCATTCCGGGGAGCACGGGATCAAAGATCACGGCCGGAGCTACGTCATTCTTGATATGCAGCGCATAGATAGCGTCAAAGCTCTCAGTGTAACTGTTGAGGTCTTCCAGCATCATGTCCTTATATTCATCGGCAATATGGACATCGGCGATGGCGGCGGCATTGTCAATCATCTCGCGCGTGACTTTGCCTTTTTCGTCAGCGATGGCCCAAAGCACTCCGGGCAGCAGGGACGCGGTTAGGCCGAAACGCGAGCACACAGTAAGAAACGATCTGCGATCAAGCATGAAGTTCTCCAAAGATAATGGTGAAAATGACGGCTGGCCATTATAGCCAAACAGAGTCTCAGCCGATGCCAATTCATTTAGAATCGCGATTGTGAATGTGCTGTTCCAGCTTCTCTCTGACCAGGAAATTCCCGCGCTGCTGGAGGTGATGCGCGAGTTCTATTCGCAGCAGCACATGCAATTCGACGAACAGGCAGCGTCGCATGCCGTGAACAGGGCTTTAGAAAATTCTCGTCTGGCGGAGATTTATCTGATCTTTCGCGGCGCGGAACTGGCTGGATATTTCGCGCTTACTTTTTGCTTCAGCCTGGAATTCCACGGGCGCTTTGCCCTGCTCGATGAACTGTATCTGCGCGAGCCATACCGCCGGCAGAAGCTGGGCCAGGCCGTGGTAGTCTTTGCCGAAGATCTATGCAGGAAAGCCGGCGTTAAAGCGTTGCGACTTGAGGTGGGCCGGGAAAACCAGGGCGCGCAATCGCTCTATCGCGCCGCCGGGTTCAAAGAAGACGAGCGACATTTGATGACGAAGTGGCTATGAAACTGCTTATATCCAAGCCTTGAAATCGCCCCAGATCTCCCGAAAGGAGTGGAATTTCGGCGCGCGTGCCACCCATATTGGCCGATGGTTCTCAAGTGGCAGGGCGTATTTCTGGTAAGTTTCGCCAGCCTGCTGCACGTCTGAAAAATATTTTTGCAGCCACTCACGCGTCCCGCCGACGAAGATCATACATTCGCCGGTGTACGCTCCAGGCCCCCACAACCAATAATTCTGGTGGCCACTGATTACCTGCGGCAAGCCATATTGACGGCCAAAGTATTCAATGGCTCCAGCCTCGCCATAGTTCCGCGCATAAATTCCGCATCGCGCTCGCTCATCGGGTCGGAGCCCTTGGTAGACCCGCACCACGGCTGCTGCCATCTCCGGCCAACCGAACATGTCAGCATATTGTTGCGGGAGTTGGCTCAGCTCCGTTGTTTCAGTCTTGGCCGGTGCAGCGTGCAGTTTTTCTTCATAGGCGATGAACTTCTCCACGGGCATCATTGGCATTCCGAAGGGCCAGCCGACAGTGCTGCACAATACCAGAACCATCAGAAGCGGTTGCAGCACCAGGCGAAGATATCTTTTTCGCGAACAAATAAATTTCTCAATTGCGACTGCGCCAGCCGCATACAGCATCGGATACACCGGCGTCAGATAGTAGTCTTTACCTTTCAACGCGATAAACAGAACGTAAGCAAAGACCCAAGTCCAGCCGAGCGCCCGAAATCTTGCTCCTTCCCTGGCAAACAGATACCAACCAATCCCTGCAATCCAGACGGGAAGCGAGAAGATGCCAATCGAATTAGTGTTGGACCACAAATACTGGACCGGCCCCAGGACCAGGTTCTTGTTGCTTCGGGCGATATTGGAAAGGAGTTCATAGGTGGCCCAGTGATGTTGAAATTGCCAGATCAAGTTGGGCAGCGCGATTAGAAAGGTCACGCCAAGACCAGCCCAAAACCATCGGCTTAATAGCAGTTTTCTTTGCGGCGATACCAGCAATCCGGCAATAAAAGCCACTCCAAAGAACACCATGGCGTGCTTGCCTTCCACCGCCGCACCTGCAAACAGGCCAAAGAGCAGCCACAGCCGTTCACTCTCCCCGGCAAAGATGCGTGCGGCGACCCAGGCACATGCGGCCCAGCCCAGCATCATAAACATGTCGGTATTCAGCCATGACCCAAAATATTGCGGCGCCGCCAATACGCACAGGCACGCCAGGGCAACCCCGTACCTGCGGGCGCCGATCACGCGCGCCGTCAGCCCGGTTAAGAACACCTGCATTGCCGCGAAGCAGACAGGCACAATTCTGATCGCGAATAAAGTATTTCCGAACAGATGCTGAGCGATCCAGGCGACCACCGGTACGCCCGGCGGCATATCTACATAGCCCCAATCAAGGCGGTGGCTGCATGCGATAAAGTACAACTCGTCCCGAAAAAATCCATATCCGCGATAAAAAATCAGATGGATGGTGAAGGTCAGCAGGGCAAAACAGCCCGGAATCAGCCAATCAAGCCGCCGATCATCAGCGGATTTCGCAGTGTGCAATGCACTCCTCACCTGAAAACGGCCGTTCGAGCATCTGTCCGTAAGGATATCAAACACTCATTCCTGCCGAGGCGTCCCTGCCGAGGCGTCGCAAATGATGCGCCGGAACCCATTTCTCACAGAGCGAACCGCGGGATGGCATTGCCCCTTTGAAGCTTTTTGCCTGATCTCCTGCAATGATTTAGTCTTTCGGGTTCCAGGAGAATGTCTATGAAACCCTGCCGCACTTTTTTCGTCCTGCTTATTACCTTCGCAGCTTTGGCCGTTCACGCCGCCGACTATCCCGCGCCGCAATCCGGCACCTTCGTCGTAAAAGACTTTCAGTTCAAGTCCGGAGAAAAGCTGCCGGAAGTAAAACTGCATTACTACACACTGGGCATGCCGCAGAAAGATGCCAGCGGCAAAGTCCGGAACGCGGTGCTCATTCTGCATGGCACGGGCGGAAGCGGAAAGCAGTTTCTAACGCAGAATTTTGGCGGCGTGGTGTTTGGGCCCGGCCAACTGCTGGATGCAGCGAAATACTTCATCATCCTGCCGGACAATGTGGGCCATGGCGAATCCAGCAAGCCAAGTGATGGCCTGCACATGCGCTTTCCGCATTACGAATACGACGACATGATTGAGCTGCAATACCGTCTGCTCACGCAGGGCCTGGGCGTGAACCATCTGCGG
>JBARNL010000854.1:0-2445 GCA_049802955.1 Candidatus Angelobacter sp. | reverse complement strand
TGAGTCAATGCCGCTCCCGCCACACCCACCAGGATTGGCTCGCATTCCTGCGCCACATCGACCAACAGACGCCCCAGGACAAACAAATTCACGTCATTGCCGACAACTATGCGGCCCACAAACATCCCACGGTGCGGCGCTGGTTGCAGCGCCATCCCCGCTTTCACATGCACTACACCCCGACCAGTGCCTCCTGGCTCAACATGGTGGAACGTTTGTTTCGCGACTTGACCCAGCAACGCCTGCGGCGTGGCGTTTTTCACAGCGTCGCAGAATTAATCGACGCAATCGAAAAATACCTCGCCGACCACAACCGCCATCCCAAACCGTTTGTCTGGACCGCCCAAGCTTGCGATATTCTGGAAAAAGTAACACGCGCCCGTCGCACGCTGAATATGGTGCAATCTAAATGACGCACTACACTAGTTGCAAAGGAGCCCAAAATGCAGAGACGCTCCATCTGGGGGTTTTGTTCGTGACGTGCCTGTTTGCAGGGGGATCCTCGGCCCAAACCATCGCGCAACAAGCAGGGCCAAATGTAACGTCCCTGTGTGTTCTGCAAAAGAAAGTCGCTGAGGGAGAACACGAAATGGTGCGCGCTTCTGGCATATACGGACCTAGCCTGGACCATACGGTTCTCGAGGATGCCGCGTGTCCAAGCGAGTCTACATGGGTCGAGGTTGGTTTGCGTTCGCAAAAGAACAGGGAAAAGCTGCGCAAGATGCTCGACCATTCGCGGCGCGCATATGTTGTGATCGAAGGAGAGTTTTACGGTCCGCCTGTTCCTGATCCCAAGCTGCCAGAGGCAATCCGTAAGTCATACCATCCGGGTTGGGGACATCTCGCAGCATTCAAGACTAAGCTGGTTGTTCGTGCGATCCGAGACGTGAAGCCCGTACCAACAGATCACATGCCTACGTCGCACTAATTTCCAATACGATGGCCAATTTCCCGAATTACGGTTCGGCCCACCCGTATTGAGGAGTAGAGATTAAAACTGATGATGCTGTTTGGGGTGTATGTCGATGCACAGGAGCCTAATTCATGCGGTTCAAACTAAATTGCATATTCCTATATCCATTGTTATTCATTTCAACAGCCCATGCCTGTACATGTGCAGGTCCTCGAGATGAGTTCAGCACTATGCGCGCTTTTGCGGAATGGAAAATCAATCAATCGACGGTGCTTTTCGAAGGCCGGGTGCTAAATATTGAGATTCGACATGGGATATCCAGCCCTATTCCCGGCAGTGTTCTATCGGTGATGCCTTCTCTTGATACGCAGAGTGTAACTCTGCAAGTAAAAAAGGCTTACAAGGGGTTCTCGAAGGATGTGGCCACAGTGTCAACTGGAATGGGCACTGGTGATTGTGGATTCGGGTTTGAAATTGGAAAATCATATTTGGTGGATGCTGCTGAAAGCAGTTCAGGCCAGCTATTTACCAGTATCTGTCAGGCAACCAGGGGTCTCAACCTTGCGGGTCCATTTCTGCGGATCCTTCAAAATCAAGCCGCTACGCCCGACGATCTTCTTACTCCAAGAGCATACTGGAAAAAATTCGCTCTCACGGGCACAGGTAAAATCTGTGGCACCATTATGCACAGAGACAGCACCGCAGTAACAACAAGTCTCACTGGCAGTGTGTGGCGCGTCTTAAATAGTCCCGTAGCTCCTGCTAAATATGGTGATTTGCACATCGAGCCCTCTGGTTCATTTTGCACAGATCCTCTTCCAGCAGGACGGTACATTGTTGGAGCCAAAGATGGACAGCCCTGGGATACGGGAGTTGAGTACCAGGGCTATTATCCGGGCACTCCGCATGGCTCACAAAATGATCTTATCGAAGTTAAGTCAGAAGAAACAGTCTCCAATATAACTCTCGGCTTAATGCGTCATCCAGTTTATACGGTGAGGGGGCGCGTGACCGCGCCTCATGGGAACCTAGGCCAGGTGGAGGATCTACGCGTGATTCTCCACAGCTCCGACAACGAATTGGCCGATCCAGAAGATATATCAATTGAAGCTGATGGTACATTTGAATTTAACCAAATACCGCCAGGTCACTATTCCCTGTCGGTTATCGAGTATGCTGGCATGAATCGCAAAGCGAAATGGACGACTCCAACGCTTGATATAGATGTTCCAAAACAGGTTTCTGGGATTGTGCTCACAATGACTTCTGCGCCTTAGAGGGACTCGCTTTGGTTTGCGGCGGCGAGAGGGGAAGATTAAAGTAGCCGTTCTTTCATTTCGCTCTTGATTCGCATCGATCATCGGCTACAATCCGTCAGCACTTCAGAGTGTGAGCGATATAAAGATCTTTGAAAACCGGGCAAGCCGCAGAGAGCATTGGAAAGCAGCTAAAACAGACGCGATAACAAGCCGAAAAAGAGCTTCGACCGTCCGGTCACTGTACTGCCCCCCTAATTTGAGACAGTAAAGTAG
>JBARNL010000853.1:0-2122 GCA_049802955.1 Candidatus Angelobacter sp. | reverse complement strand
CTCCAGGCGAAAACGCTGGTCCAGCCCGCCTTCACCGGGAATCGCAATCCTGCCTCCGGCGGCGACCACGCGATGCCAGGGAAGTCCGTGGGACTGCGATAACGTGCGCACTACCTGTCGCGCCCCGCCGGGCAAACCCGCTGCTGCGGCGATAGTGCCATAAGTCGAGACACGGCCGCGCGGGATTTTCATAATCGCGGCGCGAATCTTCATCGCGCGGGACTCAGACACAGTCGGCTTCGGCTGCTTCACTTTTGCCATGAACACATTTTAAACAGGCTCGGCTGTGGTCTTGACGTCCGCAACAGTTCAGCCTCCTATAGGTCATTGCATCCAGCCCCGGCAGTGATAAGCTTCAGCCTACTGGGGGATGCGTTATGGCATTGTGGGTGGAAAATGAAGCGCGCAGAGCGAACCGCAACCTGCTGTTGGTGAATGGTGGAATGCTGGCCGTGCTCATCTTGATTGGTGCAGCCAACTATCGCTACTGCGCCAACTTTGTGCTGGGCAGCCAATCAATCTCAAATGCAGAACTGGCAGGTATATCCTCGCCGGAACAGCGCTGGCGTAATTTTGTTTCAGTAAGCGGCACAAAATCCGCAAACACCGGATATCGCGACGTGGTCAACCACATGGATGGCGGCCGTGTTACCTCTACCGAAATCAAAGATGAATACATCTTCCTTCAAGTGGAAGAAAAGGTCCTTCTGGTGAAAGCCCCGCCGAACAAGGAAAAGCTTGAATATTCCGGTGAGCTTGTCGCCACAACCGATCAAGTAAAAGAGGACTTGCTGCGGCCGCTGGCGGCGGAAAACGCTGATTTGGCCGGCGCCGTCCTGCCATTCACCCTCAATGCCGCGGATTATCGCAGCAACGGCTATACCATGCTGATGATCGGATTGCCTGTCCTTGCCCTGGCGCTGTGGAATTGCCTTAAGGCGATGCGCCGCATCTCTGAGATACAGCTATCTCCCGTGTGGAAGAACCTTGCCGTGTATGGCAACGCTGAGCAGCTTTCACAGCAGATTGAGGCCGAGATGCAGCCGGCGATGATTCGGAAATACGGGAAGCTGCAGATCGCGCAGCAGTGGATGGTCCGGCGGAAATTTTTCAGCACATGGGCATCACCAGTAGCCGACATGGTATGGATCTATAAAAAAGTAACCAAACATTCTGTCAATTTTATTCCCACGGGCAAGACGTATTCCGTTGTGCTGGTGGGCCGCCATCGGCAGCGGATTGAAGAGCAGATGAAAGAAAAGGCCGTGAATGAAATGGTCGCCGACCTGACGGCGCGTGTTCCATGGGCGCTTTTTGGCTTCACTCAGGATCTGGAAAACGCCTGGCGCAAGGACCCTGCCGACGTGATTGCGGCAGTGGATTCCCGCTACCAGCAGCAAAACAATAAATCGATGGCGGCCGGCGCTCCAGGATCGTAAGTACCTTACGCGCTGAGCTTTATCTTCCTTTTCGCGAAAGCCCCTGACGCGCAGGGGCTTTTGCGTTGTAATCCTTTTGTATTTGTGTGATCCATATCATTGACCGGCAAATTGCCCCTGTTCTAAACTGCTATTTCGATGGTCTTGAAATTGAAATTCAATTTCATTTTCAAAATGGAACTGCTCGAGGGGAAAGCGCTTGTTCTGCAGAAGTATTAAATTTCTGGGATTGCTGGTATCTATGGCCGGCGCGCTGGCGCTGCCCCGTGCGGCGTCCGCCCAGGAAAATTACTTTGTCACGTACACCCATCACATGGAGGAGCCGGGAAATCTGGAGTTCGCCACCAAGTCAGTCAGCGGCTTTCCGCGCACAGGCAATGCTTTTTGGGGAAACGCCATAGAGATGGAATACGGCGTCAAAACCTGGTGGACGTCAGAGCTTTATCTGGATTCGCAAACCACAGCCAATGAGAGCAGCGTGTTTACCGGCTTTCGCCTGGAGAACCGCTTCCGTCCGCTGTTGCAGGAGCATTGGATCAATCCGGTACTCTATGCCGAGTTTGAGGACATCAACAGCGCGGACAAAGCGTTGCTGGAAGTGGTGGGACATGACGGCGTGGCCGACTTTCTGGGCCGAAATGATCGCAGCGAGAAACAAAGGGAAGTGGAGCTGAAGCTGATCC
>JBARNL010000852.1:0-4069 GCA_049802955.1 Candidatus Angelobacter sp. | reverse complement strand
GTCAAAAATCCATTCTGAGGGGCCGTAACGGTCCCGGGAATCAACAGGGCGAGATCTACAAAATGGCGGCCATTCAGCGGGAGTTCCTGCACAGTCCTCTGATTGATGGTTGAGCCAACCGTCATCGTAGTGGCTTCGATTAGCGGAGCTGTTGCTTCCACCGTAACAACTTCAGAAGTACTGGCCACTTTTAGCCCGAAATTCTGGACCACATTATTGCTCACGTCGGCAACGATATTCTTGGCCAGTTGCGTCTCAAATCCATTCATTTCAACTTGGACACTGTATGTCCCTGGAGGCAGTGCGGCTACTTCATAACCGCCGGTAGAATTGGTTTGAGTAGTTCGCTCAATTCCAAGGGCCGAATTCTTTACGATTACCTTTGCGCCGACTATCGCGGCGCCGCTGGCGTCAGCCACGCTACCTAAAATTTTGGCTGTAGTTTGAGAAAATGCGCTCGCTGCAAATACTAAAATCAGCAACAGCAACATTAACGGGGAAAAGGCTACCTTCTTTAACATCTCATCTCCCTCCTAAAGGAAACGGCAGGTTTATCGGTCAAAATCAACGTTCAATCCGGATAAATCTAAGGTGAAATATGGCTTTTCTTGAATAGTCGTTAAAATTATCAGCACACAAATCTTTGTTTGTGTGGTTGCAAGCAGAGCTCCATTTCTAATAGGGAGATAAGTGGCTGATTTGATGGAACCTACGACCGGAAGGGGCTAAGTAGCTTCCAATATCAGTAGAGCGCCAAACAAGTGCATACCAAAATTGGAAGCCGATGGTTCGACGAACAACACACAAGAGTGCGAGGCCTATTACGATTTCCGCTATTTTTCGTTGGCGCGATGTCCGACTGCTGCGTCTATTTTGGCGCTGGGGTGCTTGGCATCGGCAGCCGATTCCCGTTCGTCACCCGAGGCCTGATTGAGTTCTCCGCCTGGGCCGGCGTGGCATTCATTACCTCGACCGTGAGCGGACGCTCCAACACCATTTCCAGGGCAGTGTTCTGGTCGATCCGTACATCCTGCCCACGCGTGAACAGCACCTGTCCCAGCCCAATGGCGGCGCCAGCAAGCCCGCCAAAGCCTGCGCCTTTCCCACTTCCCGTCGCCACAGCTCCCACTACAGCGCCCGTGGCGCCAGTTTTGGCAACCGTACCAGCATCTTTGCCCTTCTGGCTGTCGGCCTTTACAGTGCCTTCTTTATCAGCGACGGTGCTGTTGCGGGAGCCCGGCGCATTTTCCAGCGCCCCGGGCAGGTCAATGGTATAGCCGTTCGGAAAGATCATGGTGGTGAAGTTAAACAATATCTCTGCCCGGCCTTTGATCCTTCCCGCGCGCTTTACCTGGGCTATCTTGCCTTTCACGTAAGTGCCGGCGGGGATCACAGCCACGTTGTCCTGCGTGATGGGAAAACTGGTCTGGCAGTAAACTCCGTCGCCAACCTTGGCAGTCTTGGTGTCAATCGGGCTCCTCAGATGAAGCAACACCTGCGTGCCGGCGGGGACAGTTATCTGCGTAGGGTGAGTGGTTTCGATCAGGTTGTTACTAACAGTGACCGTTTGAGTCTGCGCCGCGCCGAAAACGGCCGAAGCCACCAGGAAAAAGATCACGCTACGCATGTGAGTACCTCGCCGGGAAGTATTTTAGAACTAAACTTAGAACGTAGTCACTTGCTGTTTTTTGCCTGCTCCATTTCAGCAATAATGGCATCCGCTGCCTGCGCAGGATCGGGAGCGTGCGTGATCGGCCTGCCGACCACGATATGGCTTACTCCATTGCTGATTGCCTGAGCGGGAGTAGCAATCCGCTGCTGGTCGTTGGTTTCAGAACCTGCAGGACGGATGCCCGGCGTGACAATGGCAAAGCCTTCTCCCAGAGCTTTTCTTACCATCAGCGATTCACGCGGCGAGGTAACAATTCCCTGGCAACCCGCGCTTTGCGCCAGAGCGGACATGCGCAGTACCTGATCGGATACCCGTCCTGAGATGCCGATTTCCTGCATATCTCCGTCGTTCAGGCTGGTCAGGACCGTCACTGCCAGAAGGTTGAGATGCCCCGCAGCCGCTTCAGTGGCCGCGCGCAGCATCGCAGCCCCCCCGCTGGCGTGGATTGTAAGCATGTCGACGCGCAACTCCACAGCCGATTTCACTGCCAGAGCAACCGTCGTGGGAATGTCATGGAGCTTAAGATCGAGAAATACGCGCCGGCCTGAGCTGACCAGATCCTTGACGATGCTGGGGCCTTCCGCAGTAAAAAGCTGAAGTCCAACCTTGTAAATGCCCGCTGCGTCGCCGATCCGAGCCACAAGTTTTTGCGCCTCAGCGGCGCTTGAAACGTCCAGGGCCACAATGAGGCGATCCCGCATCCCGGAGGATGCGGGCAAACCTGTAATGACAGGAGAATGAATAGCCATGCTCCCTAGTATATTTATTTGTCTTTTATTTTGCGCTAATAACCACGATTCACAGCCACATTTTCCGGCTGAATCAGGTCAATGCGGATACGCTCAACGCCATCGCGGAAATTGAGCATCCGGGCGGCGCTGTAGCTCAGGTCCATAATCCGGTTCCCGACGTACGGTCCCCGATCATTGACCCGAACGATGATCCACTTGCCATTTTTCAGGTTCGTCACCTTTACGAAGGTCCCAAGCGGGAGCTTGCGGTGCGCGGCTGTAAACTCAAACATATCAAAGTCTTCACCGCTGGCTGTGGTCTTGCCGTGGAATTGCTTGCCATACCAGGAGGCCGTTCCGACCTGATAGGGTTTTGGTTCAGCCTTTGAACTCTTTTGTACTCTCTGGCTCTGGGCTGAGTTAGGTGCCATGGGGATGGCGCTATTTTTTACCTGGGGTTGTTGGTGGTTTGGAACTGGTGCCGCCCCCACGTTGGCAGCCATAAAGCAAGCCGCCGCCAGAATGGACAGTACTCTGTTCATGCAAACTCCTTAACATACAGAATCTGGGTTCCCCTTCAAATATCGCGCTAATTGTATGAAATCATAAGGCCAAGTAGCAACCGCCTTATGTTCTCCTGAAACTCTAAGCGTGTCTTTTTTACAACACTCGGGAACCCGCTAAACTTCTAAGGTCAGGCCAGTTACCTTGATTCAGCACCCAAAGTAAGATGTCTGTGGCCGGAAAGCCGTTGTTTAGACAATGCTGCTGATATCCAACGTAAGTTGCTCATTACAAAGGCTTGAAAAATATATTTTCTTTATTTACCGGGAAAAGCCAAAAAAACGACTTTCTGGTGCCATGGCGGCTTTCCTGGGTGGCCGCCATGGCCTGCCTGATCTTCCTTTTCTTTATACTGGCGGTATGGCTACCGACCGCGAAGTCGAGATCAAGTTCAGGATCGACGATATGGATGCCCTAACCACCAGCCTACAATCAGCTGGATTCCGCCTGATTACTCCTCGCACTCATGAGACGAACACCCTGTTTGATCAGCCCGGCGGCAAACTGCGCAGGCGGGGAGCCCTGCTCCGGTTGCGAGAATACGGACCGCGCTGGACGCTTACCTATAAAGACCGAAGCGGGAGGCAGTCTGGCCGGCATAAATCCCGCCGGGAGATTGAGACGCAGGTGGCAAATGGTGAAGCCATGTCCCGGATCATTGAAGCGGTAGGCTTCAGCCCCAGCTTCCGCTATGAAAAGTTCCGCAGTGAATGGGCCGACTCCAACGGCCACATCGTGATTGACGAAACACCGATCGGGATCTTCGGCGAGATCGAGGGCGAGGCCAAATGGATTGACGCCACCGCCAAGCGCCTGAACATTTCAGTCAAGAGCTATCTTAAAGAGTCTTATGCGGAACTGTTTGCAGTCTGGAGACGCAGGACAAAGAGCAAAGCGAAGGAAATGACGTTCAAGGCGATCAAAGGCTAAGCTTCCTGTGCTCGATGCATCTCGTCCCATAGGGCTAGTCTCAACTACGGTCACTCGCTTTCGCGCTACAATTCCTCTCATCCTGTTCTTCCCTACCAGGAGTCCGCACTGTATGACTACATCATCATTGGCGCCGGGTCTGCCGGATGCGTGCTGGCCAACCGGCTAAGCG
>JBARNL010000851.1:0-8527 GCA_049802955.1 Candidatus Angelobacter sp. | reverse complement strand
ATGTAGGGGACCGAACCAAAGGCCGAACAAATTTTTGCCAAGAATTATCAGCTACCCGCATCTAACATCGAACTGTAAAGTATTATTAAGGTGCCAAGAAGCAATTTAGAATTGAGAGCAGATCGCGGGCGGCAATGTTGAAGTTCCTTCCAGGATTGATAGCGGCTGGGCTGGCTGTGTGCGGCATGGGCTTTTACCTGCTCTGCCTGTGGAGCGCCCGGACGTTTCTCCGGTCACGCAGCCGGCAATTGCCTGCCTTTACGCCGCCGGTCAGCATCCTTAAGCCGTTGCGCGGCGTTGATCCGCAGATGTATGAAAGTTTCCGCAGCCACTGCATACAGGATTATCCGGAGTATGAAATCATCTTCGGCGTTAGTGAGCCGGACGATCCCGCGGTGGAAGCGGTACAGCGGTTGATCCGCGAATTTCCCCGCTGCAAAATTCGCCTTCTGGTCTGCCCTGAAGTGCTGGGCAACAATCGCAAAACCAGTAATCTGGTGCAGATGCTGGGCTCTGCGCAGTACGGCCACATTCTTATCAATGACAGTGATATTTACGTCACGCCCGATTATCTGCGCCGCGTGATGGCACCGTTTGCCCGGCCGCAGGTTGGCATGGTCACTTGCCCGTATCGCGGCATCGCCGCCGATACGCTGGGCTCAAAGCTTGAATCTATCGGCATCAGCACGGATTTTATTGCCGGCGTGCTGGTGGCACGGCAGATTGAAGGCGGCATTCATTTTGCTCTCGGCTCCACTCTAGCCATGTCGCGCACCGCGCTCGATGCCATCGGCGGCCTGCGCCCGCTGGTTGATTATCTTGCCGACGATTTCGAACTCGGATATCGCATTGACAAAGCCGGTTATGAAGTGGTGCTGGCGGATGTTGTAGTGGAAACTCATCTGCCCGCGTATAGCTTCCGTGGATTTTTTGAGCACCAGATGCGTTGGGCCCGCAGCACCCGCGATTCCCGCCGCATGGGCTACATCGGCCTGCTTCTCACCTTCGGCTTGCCCTGGGCGATTTTTGCGGTCTTGCTTGCGCCGTTCAGTTGGTGGTCATGGACAACGCTTGCCGCAGCCGCCGCTTTGCGTGCTGCTGTAGCAATCAAAGTCGGGATCGGAGTCGTGCATGATCGCGCCTTGTGGCGGCACTTATGGCTGGTGCCAATTAGAGATGTAATAGCCTTCGCGGTCTGGTTTGCCAGTTTTGCAGATCATACCGTCCATTGGCGCGGCGAAGTCTTTATTCTTGAAAACGGCAAGATTCGTCCGGCGCATCCGCTCCAGCCTGAACATATTAGCGCGGCCAAGCCTGATCGCGACAAGGTTTCGGTCCATTCGTAAGCACCAGCTTGCCGCCCCACTTTGCCAGCACGCAAGCTTTGTTGCGGACCACATAATCAGGTAGGTGTTCTCTTTGCGGACATTCCTCAGCAGGCTTGCGGTCGGGACTGGCCTTAGCGTCGGTGAGAAGAAAAACAGGTTTGTCGCCGCGCCACAGTTTTTCAAAAGACGCATCATCGTCAAAGATGGGCGGCGCGTCCGGAAACCTTGATCCATACCAGATGTTGTTGCAACGGCCGTTCAGGATTCGGATCTGCCGGCGCGTGTAGTAATTCACGCTGGAAGCCGCTTCGTAATCGCCGTTGTCTTCGATAATTGCACCCGGCTTCCAGTTTCGCTCGATGGCTTGCGCCAATACCTTCGACGAAAGTACCGGCGAGAAAATTACCAGCCCCTGATGCGCCGCAGACAGTAGTACCACAGTCATCATGGTTAGCATCATGTTTGCGGCAAACGCGCGGCCTTTTTGCCGCAACACCAGATTCAGGACCGTGCCAAGGGCAAAAGCAATCCCGGTTGCCAGCAATGGAACCTTAAAAGCTCCCATCGCTTGCGGCGTGAGATCAAGGAAATGTCCAAAGGAGAGCGCGTAATCCTGTGGATTCTGTTTCAGCAATTCGGCAATGTCATAATTTGGCGGCGGAGTTTTGGATTGCACTGCCAGGATCACGCACGCAACGCAAGCAGCCGCGCCGGCCAATAGCAACACCAGCGAGGAAATTCTCCCGCTGCGCCGCTCCGCGCTTTCCGGCGGAGAAGCCGACTCCCGCGCCAGCCATCCGCCCAGCAGCATGGCCACTCCGGGCAAACCAGGCAATACGTAATACTCCTGTCGGCTGGAGAAACTGAAGAACAGCAAAATCACCAGCGGCCATAGGGCAAAAATCAAAGTTGCGCGTTGCTGCGCGCTTAGGCCGGCGCGGAATGTGGCCAATTTTGCCGGAACCTGCCTTATTGCTTGAACAATAAATGCCGTCCAGGGCATCAGCCATACCAGCATTAAGCCCCAAAAAAGCCACAGCGGCACCGTGTCGTAATCGGCTGGATAACGCTTCTTCAGGAAGCGCAGAAAATGCTCGTTGACAAAGTAGAACCAGAAGAATCCGCGCGCCTCGCCTTGCGCCGGATTGCGAACGCCCGCAAGCAAATGCCACGGTGCTGCAATCGCCAGAAAAACCAGAAAGCTTGAAAACAGCCGAAGCCGCAGCAGGTGCCGAAGATTTTTAGTCAGCAGCAGATAAAGAAAAATGGTCCCAACGGGGAAAACCAAGCCGATCAGGCCTTTCGTCAGGACGTTCAACGCCATTGTCGCGGCCAATCCCCAGCAGACCAGCAGCGATGGTTGCTCGCCGCGCTCACTCTGCTCCAGCGAAGCAAGGAAAAAATCAAATCCCATCGCCAGCCAAAGCGCCACCAGCATTTCCGGGATCATGAACCGTGTATAAATAAACGGCCCAAAGCCTGTCGCCAGCGCCAGCGCGGCATACAATCCGCCTTCATCGCCGTAAAACCTTCTTCCAATTCGATACACCACCAGCAGCAGAGCCAACATGCCCAGCGCAATCGGCAACCGCGCTGACCAGTCATGCACGCCAAAAATCTTGAAACTCGCAGCCACGCACCAGTACATCAGCGGAGCTTTTTCCAGGTAGCGGAATCCGCCATTGATCTTCAGCGTGACCCAGTCGTTGTGCTCCACCATCTCGCGCGCGGCTTCGGCATGGACGGTATCGGCATCGTCCATTAGCGGCGGATGAAACAGACTGCCGAGATAGATCACGGCCCAGACCAGCACAATCAGCGCAATGAACACCCAACCCCGCGCCGAAGGATTGGAAGCATACAAGTTGGTTGAAGGTGGCGTCGAGGTCTGGATATGCATGAACGCATTTATTATATGCGGCTGCCCTTAGGGCCGATCCAATGGCGCAACCGGCGAGCAAGAGCAAACAGCAATTCCGCGAACCTGCACAAAATGGAAGTTCTGTAACGATTGGCGAGGAGCAAGCACTACCGTACCAACGGGAGTTCTTTGCACAATGAATGCTCCCGCAAGAAATTTGCAGAATGAACGTAGGGGGGTTCTGCACTGAGCAATGGTTTCACTCGTCGACGTTTCATGGTTACAGCGGGCGCAACTGCCACCACTGTATTAGGCTCTTCACTCTTTAACCTGGAATCAGTTTGGGCCGCGCCGTATATGCGCCGCAATCTCGGCGGCATGGCGGCCAGCGATCCAATTCTGGTTGCGTATCGCAACGCCATTAAGGCGATGAAGGCCCTGCCCACTTCCAACCCGCTGAGCTGGAACTATCAGGCGGCCATTCATCGCACTACGCTTCCGGGCTCATTTCCCGCCTGGAACACCTGCCAGCACGGGACACACTTCTTCTGGTCATGGCATCGCATGTATCTCTACTGGTTTGAGCGGATCGTCCGCAAGATGTCAGGTAATAGCTCATGGGCGCTGCCTTTCTGGGATTATCATTCACCTTCGCAACGCACTTTGCCGCCGCCATTTCGCGTCAGCGGCAGTGAACTCTATGTTGCCGATCCAAACCGCGGCCCGGGATGGAATTCCGGAAGCGCCTCCTTTCCCGCATCGCACGTCGATCCCTCCGCCGGGATGGCCGAACTCGACTACTTCTTCGGGCAGAGCGACATTGAGAACAACCCGCACAACAACGTGCACGGCGACATAGGCGGCTGGATGGGCTCGGTCCCCACCGCGGCACAGGACCCGGTTTTTTACGTTCATCACTCGAACATTGACCGGTTATGGAATCTCTGGTTGGCCCAGGGCGGCGGACGCCATAATCCCCTCAGCGACGCCACCTGGAAGAGCACCAGCTACACTTTCTTCAATGAGAGTGGCGCGGCCGTGCACATGACCGCCTGCGACATCCTGCGCTGCGCTGAGCAGTTGAACTACACTTATGAAGGGGAACCGCCTCAGGTAAAGGAGTACTGCCTGAAATTTATATTTCCATGGTGGTTGCTGATCGTGCAGGTCTTGATCCAATGGCCCGGGCCTCCCGTGGAACTGGGTGAGCGTGAGGTCACGGTGCCGATCGACATTGCGCAAATCCGCGAGCGTATACCCGCACTGCTCCAGAGCAAAAACGAAGCACTGGTGATCGAACTTGATAACGTCGTGGCTGAACGCGAACCCGGCGTGGTCTGGGAAGTCTATCTGGGCGCTCCGCCGAATGCCGCCTTGACTGCTGAGGGCCCGCACTTCCTGGGCACCATGACTCTGTTCGCCTCCGGAGTACGCGCGCACGCCCACGGCGAGTTTAAGCCGGAGCACTTCACCTTCCGCGCTAACCGGGCGCTGGAAGCCGCATTGCGCACCCGGCAGGAAAAGTTGCCGCTTGTCTTTGTGCCGACTGGCCCGCTGATCGACGGCAAGCCCTCACATCCCAAGGTGCAGTCACCGGTGCGGATTGGAGCCATAAACGTTGCGATTGCGCGCCAGGAAGAACGCAAGGGGGATGCTCCCATTGTGCCGGAACGCGAGCCCAATCGGCCCAAATAGAAGTACAGAGAAAAGACCAAGCCGCGAATTCCGCCAAAACACGAATCTGAGTGAATATCAAAAATGATTCGCGTTCTTCGCGTTAATTCGCGGCTTATTTCTTGTTCGCCGTAGCGGGTATCCTATTTACCCGGTCTGCTCGTTCCATGCAAATCCGGTCGCCTCCGGTTCGTTGCCAACATGTACGGAAGCGCTGGCTACGCCTTCGTAAACCTCACTCACAACGCCCAGAAAAGGAATCGAGGTTACAAACTCCTGTTCATTCATCAGGCTGCGCACATATATTGTTGCATTAAATGACGGCAGATCAACCTGGAGGGTCATGTAGTAGAGCTTCTTGGAAACGGGACTGATCCAGGGGTCCCGCGGCGTAATGAATGTGTGGACGAAATACGTGGTGCCGTCGGGGAACTGCACGGTAGCCTGACTGGGTGAAGGCTCATTCGGGACTAGACCCGGCTGACTGGCGCCGAGCGTCGTATAGTTTGAAATCGTGACGCCCTGAAACGTACCATTTTGGATCTGTATGTCCTGCAGGACCCACTTGACCGGATTCGCCGCCGTGCCAAAAAAGCCGTACTCGTGGTCCATCCATGTAACGCCAGTCACGGTGACCTCCTCCATCTGGTTCGGATGCGACAATGAAGGCATAGTGATCGATCCTGAAGCCGTTAGTTGCGTCAGCGAATAATAGAAGTTATTGGTAAGCAGGCTCCCCGGCGCGCTCGGCATGATGCCGGTTCCCCATATAAGCATAGGCTGCCGTTTACTAATGTCCTGGGAAAGTGCCAGGTTGAACGTTACCACCTTGCCCTTTGTCCCCTCCGTCTCTGACACAAGTGTTGCCTGCACGTTCATCTGTAGTTGCGTCGCCGTCTGGCTGCCGCTCATCGTGACTGTCGCTGGTGACAGGAGCGTCTTTGGAAGGCGGACGAACCATGGCTTGGTGGGGTCGCTTTCCGCCCACTGCGGATTGAATGTATAAACGGCGTTCTGCATGTAGTGCATTTGATTCGTTACGTCGGTGAGCATCACTTGCGAGAACAGCTTCCCGCCCATCCAGCTGACGGCATTAATCTCGAAACCGAAAGTGCGCTCTCCGGATGCCGACTTTCCCTTGAGCGTCCCGGTATGCCACCACCACTCGGCAGGAGCGCCGGGGTGCAAATACTGGTCGTCAGGCATCTTAATAGGTCGAATGGGATAGGGTGGTGGTGTAATGATGCTCATCTAGCGTGAACACTCCTTAATATTCGAATCTTTGCTTCGCCCTGAGTGACAGGTGGACCATTTCATCTTTAAGTTGATGCGAGCTGCTACCCTGTGACAAGACTACTCTCAAAGTCACGCCAGAAGCGGATTAAAGAGGCTGTTAGACTGATGGCTTTTCAGATTCACCCTGTATTCCCTATATATTTGAAGGCAGATGGCAATGCGCGAGCATTAAGGATGAGCAATCAATTTATCGAAAATGAGAAAACGAACTAATGATAGTAGAAGTTGAAGAATTTCCGCGCATTGCTGCCGACGCCCTGGCCGCTGAACTCCGCGCCACTATTGCCGGCGAAGTCCGTTTTGACGATGGCACGCGCTCTCTCTACGCCGTCGATGGATCGAACTATCGACAGGTGCCAATCGGCATTGTTATTCCGAAAACCATCAAAGACGTGATTCAGACCGTGGCGCTGGCCCGCAAGCACAATGCGCCGTTGCTGCCGCGCGGCGGCGGCACCAGCCTCTCCGGACAGTCCTGCAACGTCGCCGTAATTGTTGATTTTTCCAAGTACCTGAATCAGATTATTGAACTAAATCCCACTGAGAAATACGCATGGGTGCAGCCCGGCTGCGTTCTGGATAAGCTGCGCAATCGCGCCAATGAATTCAATCTCACCTTCGGTCCTGATCCTTCCACGCATGAATACTGCAACCTGGGCGGCATGATCGGCAACAACTCTTGTGGCGTGCATTCCGTTATGGCCGGACGCACCGTCGATAACGTTCTGGAACTCGACATCCTCACCTATGACGGTGAGCGCATGCGTGTTGGCCCAACGTCAGATGCGGAGTATGAAGAGATCATTCGCGCCGGTGGCCGTCGCGCAGAAATTTATTCCCGCCTGCGTGCGCTGCGCGATCAATACGCTGATCTCATTCGCAGCCGCTATCCCAACATTCCGCGCCGCGTCTCCGGTTACAGCCTGGACGAGCTTCTTCCTCAGCGCGGCTTCAACATTGCCAAATCTCTGGTCGGCGCGGAAGGAACGTGCGTGATCACGCTTGCGGCCAAGGTCCGTCTGGTGGACTGGCCCAAAAAGCGCACGACAGTTGTGCTTGGCTATAAAGACGTTTACGCCGCTGCCGACAACGTTCCGGAAGTCTGCAAATCAAAGCCGATTGGCCTTGAAGGTATGGATGACGTTCTGATTTCAAACATGAAAAAGAAGAACCTTCATCCCAAAAGCATCGCCATGCTGCCGGAGGGAAAGGGTTGGCTGCTGTGCGAATTCGGCGGCGAAACCAAGGATGAATCCAATGCCAAAGCGCGCGCGCTTATGGACCAGCTAAGCCGCCAGCCTGATCCGCCCAACATGAAGCTTTTCATCGATGAGCAGGAAACGCTTCTTGTCTGGAAAGCCCGCGAATCCGGCTTGGGCGCAACGTCGCAAGTGCCGGGCGAGCCGGAGGCGTGGGAAGGATGGGAAGACGCGGCCGTCGCGCCGGAAAAATTAGGCGAGTATTTGCGCGCGCTCCACCGCCTGCTCGCAGAATATGGCTACCACTGCGCCCTCTACGGGCACTTCGGCGATGCCTGCGTCCACATGCGCATCGACTTTGATCTGGTAACAGAAAAAGGCATCAAGGATTTTCGTGCGTTTGTGGAAGAAGCTGCCGACATGGTCGTCGCTATGGGCGGGTCGCTTTCCGGCGAACATGGCGATGGACAGGCACGCGGTGAGCTTCTGGTCAGGATGTTCGGCCCGGAGTTGATGGAGGCTTTCCGCGAGTTCAAGCGCATCTGGGACCCCGGCTGGAAAATGAATCCGGGTAAAAATATTGACGCCAACCCGCTCGATCAAAATTTGCGCCTTGGCGCGACGTACCGGCCTGCACCGGTAAAAACTTATTTTGGGTTCCCTGAAGATCACGGACATTTTCCTGAGACCACGCTGCGCTGCGTCGGCGTAAGCAAGTGCCGCAAGGAAGACGGCGGCACGATGTGTCCCAGCTACATGGCCACACGCGAAGAGAAACATTCCACTCGCGGACGCGCGCGCCTGCTCTTTGAAATGCTGCGCGGCGAAACTCTGAAAGGCGGCTGGAAGAACGAGTATTTAAAAGACGCGCTCGACCTCTGCCTGGCCTGTAAGGCATGTAAAAGCGAATGCCCTATCAACGTGGACATGGCAACCTACAAAGCAGAATTTCTGGCCCATTATTATGAAGATCGCTCGCGTCCTCGCGCCGCGTATTCAATGGGATTGATCCAACGCTGGGCAGGTATGGCTCGCGTCGCGCCGTGGCTGGTGAACTTTTTTGGCCGCGCGCCCGGAACTTCTCAGATGATGAAGTGGGTCGGCGGCATCTCGCAGAAGCGCAACATGCCGGCATTTGCCTCGGAGACCTTTACCACGTGGTTTCGCAA
>JBARNL010000850.1:0-7843 GCA_049802955.1 Candidatus Angelobacter sp. | reverse complement strand
CCTTCAAAGTGGAAGCGCTCCACGTCCGCGTCCGTCAGCTTGTCGGGAAATCCTTTGGTAAAAAGCTCTTCTGGGTTTAACTTCGCATGGCTGGGATCGCCTGCCTCCGCCAGCGCTCGAAACCAATCGAAGCTTGTTCCGGTGGCGGTGATTGAATTCAGTCCCAGCTCATGCATTGTCTGCGTTACGTGTGCTGGGCCGCCGGCGCGGGCAAAAGCCATATCGGTAGCGGAGTTGTCGCTCTGGATAATCATCAGCTCCAGCGCATCGCGGAAGCTCAGGTTCAAGCCGGAGTCCAGAGTACGCAGCACGCCGGTGCCAAAGCGCTTGTCCGCGGTCTTCATCGCAAATCGATCAGATGTGTTGATCTTGCCCGAGTCAACCTGCCGATACACATCCACCAGCAGCGGAATTTTAATAGCCGACATGGTGTCCATGACCTTATCGGCATTGATGGCGATCTCTTCACCGGTATCGAGCGACTTGATGTAAATGCCCCAATCCGCGCTCACCCCGGCGGAGATCTGCTCCAGCTTTTGCTTGAGCAAGTCAATCGGCTTGGGAGCGGCCGCGGTTTGAGAAAGCGCGGGTAGAGCGAAAATCAGCAACACAAGAACGGCATACAAGGATTTGAGGCGCATCGATTTTTCACCAGAACGGACGGATGATTTATTCAAGGCAAAGCATACTACCTGCCTTCACTATCTGCGTGCAACGCCCGAGGTTAGAAAAGACTTTCAAGATCACGGGCTCCATGAACAATGCGAAGTACGGTCAATTCATGGCTGCGGAAACGATAGAACACAAGATGTTTGGGAAAACGCGGGACAGGCACGCGGCGCACGCCTGTTAGCTCGGCCGCTTTGAAAGTACAAGGCACACCGGCAGCGGGAGTTGTCGCGATGCGGAGAAGTACGGATGTTACTGCTTGCTCCCATCGGCGCGCGAGTTTCAATCCCGACTGTTCTTCATACCACGCCGCTTGCTCCAGAATGTCATTGACTGCCGCATCGGTTACAACGAACTGGCGAGGCTTCACCTGCGGCGCGTCCGTTCACGCAAAACAGTGAGTAGTCCCTTTTTTCGAATGTCGGCAACGGACAATTCCACTGTAGTACCGCGTGCGGCTGCAATAAGCTCTTGTTCCAGATTACCCAAACGGCGTTCTTTGTCCTGGCGAATTAGTTCGCGGATGTATTCACTGGGCGTACCCCAGTCTCCAGACGCAACCTGGCCCTCCACGTAGGCCTTCAGCGCATCAGGTAGAGAAATATTCAAAGAAGTCATGGCCATGCCTTCATTTTATGACATTTTATGAAGGTACTCAAATCCCATTCGGATTGTTTCTGAAAAGCTACGATGAAGAAGGATTACTTAAGGCAGGCGTTCTAGCGCCTTTGTGTTCCGCAGCCTGCCCTGAGCGACCCTGAGCTTGCGAAAGAATGTCCTTTGTAGTTAGCGTTCCCGATCAACGGATCACGCGCGATCTACCGATCACCCGATTCTCAAAATCCCTGGCCCCTAATCAAACTCACCGCATCCGGCACGCCGCCTCCTCCGCCGCGTGGGCCGCCGTTCTTGTCTTCTACTTTGTCGCCTTCGCCCGGAGCAAGAAACAGGTTTTCTTCCAGGCCATGCTGCCGCGTATAGAGATCGTAATAACGGCCGTGGAGCGCCAACAACTCGGCGTGCTTGCCGCGTTCCACGATCTTGCCGGACTCAACCACCAGAATCTGGTCGGCTTGGCGAATCGTTGACAGGCGGTGCGCAATCACAAACGTCGTCCGGCCCTGCATCAGGTATTTCAGGCCCTGCTGGATGTAAGCCTCTGACTCTGAGTCCAGGCTCGAGGTAGCTTCATCCAGAATCAAAATTCTGGGGTCGGCCAGCACGGCGCGTGCAATGGAGACACGCTGGCGCTGTCCGCCGGAAAGCTTCACTCCGCGCTCACCGATGATGGTGTCGAATTTATCCGCGAAGCGTTCGGCAAACTCGTCCACGTGGGCCACGCGGCAGGCCTCAAGAATTTCTTCATCCGTCGCCTCCGGATGAGAGAAGGCAATGTTCTCTTTGATGGATCCATCAAACAGGAATGAATCCTGCAACACCACGCCCAGCGCGCTTCGATAGGAATCCAGCCGGACACGGCTCAGGTCCTGGCCATCAATGGTCACGCGCCCAGAAGTCGGTTTGTAAAATGCCGCAGCCAGGCCAATGATCGTCGATTTGCCCGAGCCTGACGATCCCACCAACGCCGTCACGGTCCCCGGTTGCGCGTCAAAGCTCACATCGTCCAGCACCGGCTTACCGGGCTCGTAGGAAAAGTCCACATGTTCAAAACTTATTGCGCCGTTGATGTGGCCAAGCACAATGGTGCGCTCGGGGTCCTGGTCTTCCCGGCCTTCCGCCAGAACTTCCCGCGTGCGGTCCAGTCCGGCCAGCGCCTCTGTGATCTGCGTGCCGATGCTCGCCATCTGCGCAACGGGAGCAATCAAGAAGCCCATGAACATGGTGTAGCTGAAGAGTTGGCCTGCCGTCATGTGTCCGGCAAGAATCTGCCGCGCACCGATAAACATAATCACGGCACTCACCACGCCCAGAACCACCGTGGACGTTAACCCCATAAGAGAGGTGGCGGTCAGCGACTTCAGGACATTATCCAGCAGGCGCTGCACTCCTCGGCTGAAGACATTCGCTTCACGCTCTTCCGCGTGATAGCCCTTCACCACGCGCACGCCGCCCAGGGATTCAGTGAGCCTGCCCGTAACCTCGGCATTGATCTTTGCCCGCTCGCGGAAAATCGGGCGGATGGTTTTGAACGCCCGGCTGAGCGCCACCATCAGGACCACCAGAAAGCCAATAGCGATCACGGTCATTTGCGCGTTATATTTCAGCAGGAAGCCCAGCGACAGCACGGCAGTTAGAATGCCGCCAAAAAATTCAACCAGGCCGGTGCCAATCAGGTTGCGTATGCCCTCCACGTCGCTCATGATCCGTGAAACCAGCGCGCCGGTCTTATTCGCGTCGTAATAGTTCAGGGAGAGACGGCCCACGTGCGTCTGCACGCGCTTCCGGAGTTCGGAGATCAAGCGCTGCCCTTCCTTTGAAAGAAGCTGCGTCAGCGCATACGATGTCAGTCCCTGAATCATCGTAGCGCCCAGCACCACCAGAACCAGCGGCAAAAGCAGGCCCGCGCGATGCTTGCCGATCACGTCATCCAGCAGATATTTTGGCGCCGCCGGCAATACCAGGCCGCAAAGCCGCCCGACCAGCAAAAGCAGAAAGCTGAAAGCCAATAATCCGCGCCTGGGATGGACCAACTCCCAGATCATGGGCCATACGGACTTGAGCTGCGCCGCGGCGGATTTCTTCTTCTTTTGCGGATCCATTATCTTGGGGTCAGCTAGCTTGGGATCAGCTATCTTGGCATCGACTTTTTTCAACTCAGCTTCAGCGGGCAAGGGCTACTCCGATTCGGTAAGGGTACTCTCCACTAGATTACAGGCTCCTGCGCTGAGTTTCGGAATTTTGTTGGATACCTGCCCAAATGGCCAGTAGTGGGTCAGTTGAGACTGTCTAACTTACCTGTATCAGCGCCTAGTGATTCGCTTGCGTCGCGGGCCAAGCCCAGGACTTTAGTCTGGGGTGAGCGCAGCGAGTATGCAGACGATCATGGCGCTTCGCGCTAACACCCGCGTGAGGCTGACGAATTTCGTATCTTTGGGCTGATCCGATTAAAAACCGGCAGTCGGCGTGCAATGCGTATTGACTATCCTGGGGCCCCGTAGCAGCATGGTGAACGAAATAAACGGTGCACGAAGCATGACGGGCGCAACAAGGAGGCATTTATGGGAAAGAAACTGCTGGCAGGCGTTCTTGGAGGCCTGGCTTTCTTCTGCTGGTCGTTTGTAGCGCATGACGTTTTGCCGCTGGGCAAAGCGGGCATAAAAGAAATCCCTAATGAACAGGCAGTCTTGAGTTCAATGAAAGCCAATATGCCAGAGAGTGGACTCTATCTGGTTCCCGGCCTCGGCCTTCCAGAAAATGCTACGCGCACAGAGCAGAGCGCCGCCATGGAAGCGCGCATGCGCAAAGTCGAAACCGGGCCGTCCGGCCTGCTGGCATATCATCCGGCCCTGAACTTCTCTTTTGGCAAGGCGTTGGGCGTTGAACTGGGGACGAACATCCTTCAAGTTCTTTTGGCTGTGATATTGCTTGGCCAGACCAGCCTTGTAAGCTTTGCCGCGCGCTGGCGCTTTATTACGATTGCCGGAGTTCTCGCCGCGCTCAGCACCAACATTTCGTACTGGAACTGGTATGGCTTTCCAGGCAGTTACACGCTGGCTTATATCTGCACGGTCGCCATGGGATTTGTATTTGCCGGCCTGGTTGCGGCAGCAATCGTAAAACCCGGAGCGGCCGTTACCACAACCGCGAAAGGGGCTGGAGCGTAAAATTCAATTGCAGACATTTAGCGCAGGCATTTGAGTCAAACGTTCCTTTAGCAAACCAACGCAGCCATCATGCCCATGCAATACGAATACACGGCAATTCCTGAAGCGCAGATACCCCGCGCAACAGACCCGGTTTTCCAGCATCTGCTCAATACCTACGCCAGTGAGACAAATAAAGTGGTGAGCTTGTGGCGGCAGTTCTCCCGGGAAGACATGGCTTTCAAGCCGGCTGAGAAGTCGTCCACGGTGCTGGACATCATGAAGCATCAACTCCTCTCTGAGCGGCGATTCTTCGCCGAGTTTATTGGCCTCAGCGGCGAACCGGAAGCCGCAGCGCTGTTGCCGCAAGATCTCACGCCTGAAGGTTTTTGGCGGCGCAATCAAGAGCTCTGCGCGCCCCGGCTGGCACGGATGGCGGACCGCGATCAGAAATGGTGGCTGGAAGTGGTGCCCTTTTTTGACGTGCAGCGCGAACGCATCTGGGTTTTTTGGCGTCGCGTTTTGCATACCACGCACCACCGCACTCAGCTCAGCGTTTATCTGCGCCTGCTGGGCAAGCCGGTTCCATCAAGTTATGGTCCAACAGCGGATGTTACCTGGAAAGGCGCTGATCCAACGCGCAGCGTGGAAGCAGCGGGAAGAAAATAGGGAACTACTTCGCTTGGATGGAGCATGGAAGGCTTTGTGGTATTTGCATCGCCTGCAGTTTGTGTCACCGGCAGCCCCGAACGACCTTTTACAACGACATGCCGTTCCGAGGGCTAAGCCTTTATGGGTCTCCATGATCCTCGGGAATGTTTCTGCGAGAGCCCGAGGAATCTGCTCCGCTGGTCTCAAGGGTTGAATCGAACACTAGATCGCCAGCCTCGCGCTCCTAATTGGTAACTCGCTGTTTGGCGGAGATAAAATTCACTCCACTTGCTGCACTGAAGGTCATCCAAGATCAAACGCCATTCTTGAACCCTAAGAAGCAGCCTCACCAAGGTTCGCCCGGATTCGGGATGGCAGAGCGAAGGGGATAAATCTCGGTAGGCGGAAGGACATCGAGAGATCGAAACGTAACTTTTGCAAGCCCCCGTATTTTCCATCGATAACACTACCCAGCTTCTTTTCTGCGGTAGCGATTGAACTGGTGATCGCCCACACGGCGGCAGCTCATCCATTCATACCAGGGCGCGTTTTCCTTGGTAAATCCCGGGAACATAAACGTGGTTGGACGCACATTGAGTTGAGTGCCTGTTCCCGCCGGTGTAATGTCCTGTTCCGGCGGTGCAAGCAGCCCGATCTCAACCGGTGAAACCGTGACAAACTTCTCGTCCATCAATCCCGCTCGCGCCATGCTTCCATAAAGCGTAGGGCCGCCTTCACAAAGCAGATGCTCGATCCCCATTTCTTGCCGCAACATGCGCATCGCCTCTGCCAACTCGATTGTCTTCTCCTGGCCGGCAATGATCAGGCGCTCCGGTTCAATCCGCCCTTGCAGACGTGTCGCTCCAGACTTTGTAGTAAGAATCAGCGCGTCCATCTGGTCGCCGTCAAACACGCGATAGGCGCGCGGATCGATGCTGCCCGAGGCTGTAACAAAGATCACCTGCTCGCGCTTGCGGCCCAGCTTGGTGCGCAGGTCGCGCAGTGACTCCTCTTCAACTCGATAGACAGGGCCACGGCCTTCGTTCAGCTTCGGCGCGCTTAGTGTTTCCTCCACCAGCGTGTGGATGCCTGTGAGAATGGCGTCAGCGTGGGCGCGCAGCAGGTCCATCAGCCAGCGGTCTTCCGCCGATTGCGAAATATCGGAGCCCGCAGCATGCTGGCCTTTGAATGAGGCTACGCCATCAATAGACTGAACAAAATTAGCGAAGGTCCACGGGCGCTCCGCATGCGCGGGAGGAAATCCCAAATTTCCATACGGAGCAAAGCCGGGATGTTCGATGCGAGAAGGTTCAGCGTCGTCAAATAAGATCTCAAAATTGCGCACGTTTGAAATGCTACCTGCAACGGCGCAGGCGCGCTACTGCGTGTACGCAATTAAGAATTTCGCTAGTTGTCTTTTTGGGAGAACGTGTGCAAATGCGCGAGAAATGCCTGCTGAACGCGGCTAAGATAGCGGCCTTTCAGCGTGACCACGCCAATGGTGCGCGACGCGCGATCATCCGCTACTGAGACGTAAGCGCAATCAGGCCGCTGTTCCACCGCCATTTCCGGAACAATAGATATGCCCAGTCCGGCGCCGACCATGGCCAGAATGCTGCTGAACTGGCCACTTTCGAAAACCACTTTGGGGACCACGCGCGCGCGTTTGCAGACCTCAATTGCGGTATCGCGAAAACAATGGTCTTCCCGCAGCAGAAGAAAAGGCTGATCGCGCAATTCCTTGAGCATGATTTTTCTTTTTTTAGCCAACCGGTGCGCCCGCGGCATAATGGCAAACAGCCGCTCAGTGCGCAGGTTGAAAGTTTCCAGGTCATGACCGCGCAGCGGCATTGCCAAAATGGCGAGGTCAATCTGGCCGGCGCGCAGCCGGTCCATCAGCCGGGCCGTGATATCTTCCGCCACATTAATAGAGGCTTGAGGATATTTTCGGGAAAACAACGCTAGCGGCAAAGGCAGGAAATATGGGGCAATGGTGGGAATCACGCCAATGCTCACCGGCCCGGCAACCGCCGATTGCCTCTCGGCAACTTCGTCCTTCGCGGCCTTCAGTTCGCCCAAAATGGCACGGGCGCGGGGAAGAAATACCTGCCCAAATCCCGTCAACCGGACGGTGCGTCCCAGGCGATCGAACAGTCGAACGCCAAGCTCTTCTTCCAACTTCATGATCTGCTGGGACAATGAAGGTTGCGCAACTTGTTCCCGTTCGGCTGCGCGCGTGAAGCTGCTGGTCTCAGAAACCGCGCAGAAATACCGGAGTTGGTGGACTTCCATAGTCAGTGCCTATTAAACTCAGTCCAATTATATATTGGACTTATAGTAAATTCAGCACTATTTTGAGCAGTATTAGTGGCACGCCCCTGCCATGATCGGGCTGGGGACGACCGCGTCGGTTGCCAGCGGATCATGGATGACCACAGCCATTCATAGCTGCACCACAACTTTTGCGATCCGTTCATCTTCCTACAGCAATTGCGGACTAGGATTGAGCCGCAAATACGCGGTCAAACCAAAATTTCCAAGTTTGCATTTACACCGTTGGCGACTATTATTGATGCTCTGGGTTTCCCCTGTGCCGGCACGCTGAAGTCCTTCAACAGCGACCAGGAATTCACGCCTTTCAAGGCGGAACAAGGCTTTGTGAAAAAATTCATTGCTGTTCTTTTGATAGCCCTTATTCCCGCTCAACTTCTTGCCTGGGGACCTAAAGGTCACGCCATCATCGCTGACATTGCGGCGTC
>JBARNL010000849.1:0-5837 GCA_049802955.1 Candidatus Angelobacter sp. | reverse complement strand
GAAAAGCCGTAAGCGGCCAGCCACCCTGCCCGCTGATGGCCTGCACCGCAGTCTGATAACGGCTGTCCACGTCAGGGCGCTCGTCGCGATCAACCTTGATCGCAACAAAATGCTCATTCACAATTGCGGCAATTTCAGGGCTCTCATAAGACTCGCGGTCCATCACATGGCACCAGTGGCACCACACCGCGCCGATATCGAGGAGAATGGGCTTATTCTCGCGCTTCGCGATTTCAAACGCTTCCGGCCCCCACTCATGCCAGCGGATGGGCTGGTGCATGGCAGAACGCAGGTAAGAAGATGAAGCTTGGGCGAGCGAGTTCAGGGCGACGTCGGGCATCCTTTTAGTTTATCGTTTTATTCATCCAGAGGTAATCATCGCTCATGCGTATCGCCATCGTTGCGGACATTCACGGCAACCTGACGGCGCTTGATGCCGTGCTGGCCGATCTGCGGCAGCAGAAGCCAGACGTGATCTATCACGGCGGCGACCTCGCGTTTGGCGGGTGCAATCCCTCCGAGGTACTGGATTGCATTGTTCAGGAAGGCTGGAAGGGAGTGCTGGGCAACACCGATGAGATGCTGTGGGACACATCGGCGCGGGCAGCGCTGGAAACTTCCGCGCCCAAACTGAAGTCGTTGTTCAAGGTGCTGTTTGATCTGTCTGGCCCGGCGACAAAGCAGATGATCGGCGCATCGCGGCTTGACTGGCTGCGCGCATTGCCCCCTGATCTTCGATTTGAAGGCTTGCGGCATGAAAATTTGGCGCTCGTGCACGCAAGTCCCGGCAATCTTTGGCGTGCGCCCATGGATGCAGCGGACGATACCGAACTGGAGACTACTTACAACCAGCTCAACGCGGCAATTGTTGTTTACTGCCACATTCATAGGCCGTTCATTCGCAAGCTCGGAAATATGACGGTGTGCAACACAGGCAGCGTAGGCTCGCCCTACGATGGCGATCCGCGCGCTTCTTATCTGCTGATCGACAATGGGCAGCCGGAAACCCGCCGCGTGGAGTATGGCGTGGAAAAAGAAGTTCGCAGGCTGCTGGCGTCAGATTATCCCCAGAAGGAGTGGATTGCGGAGATGCGCCGCAAGGGAAGTTATTTGCCTCCGCCGGAGAATGGCTGAAGAACTGCGAGTCCTCTAATCAAACCACTCAATTTCCTGGATGCCGTGCGCTGGGATCTGCGCCAGAATGCTGCGGTAAGCCGCGTCGATTTCCTCCATTGGCGTCGTGCATTCTTTATCGATGCGGATGTCGGACTCATATATGTATCCGCTCTCCATGCGTCCGGGGAAATCCACAATGCGAATACGCACCCCAGGAAACGGTCGAGTGGCCACGTAATCACCATACCAGTGGCTATCGCCCAATTGCCACTGCCAGCCAACCTGGTTCAGGCGCAAACATAGAGCTTCCGTGGACGAGTAATCGCAGATAAACGAATAGGCTCCAGTCATGGGTGTGGCTCGGCAGCGCCGGTATTCCAGACACAGCGACGTTCCCAATAAAGTCCTATCGCGCTACACGTGTCAGGGCACGGCTTTCCAGCCGGAGAATTATCTCACTGCCGATGAATACTGGCATTGGTGACCGGTTTTGCCAATGACATTGATTCTGCCAGCTTAGCCAGCTTTTCTGAAGGCGTCCAGGAGCTGATTCGTACCCAACCGGTTGCCGCGCTGCCGATCATTAAAGCTGACTGGTGCCGCTGCCGCAACTCAACAAAGAGCCCCAACGATTTCAGAAGGGTATCGACTTCAGCGCGGTTGCCGCTCAGCAGCGTCCAACCGGGGCCCATGTGGAATTTTTCTGCCCAGTCTTTCATCCGGGCAGGCGTGTCGTTCTCCGCATCCACGCTCACTGAAACGATCACAACATCTTTTCCTAACCGCGGCCCCAGCAACTTGGCTACCCTGGAAAGCTTTTCCTGCGTGATGGGACACATGGAACTGCACGTGGTAAAGAAGCCGGTGACAATGGCGATCCGTCCTTCGACCACCTGGCTATTAAAGCGCAGGTGCTGGCCATCCTGATTCACTACCTCGGTATCGGGAACGGACAAAGCAACGGGAGCAAGCTGGTCCTGCCCCTGAAGCGAAAAAGAGAAAATAAAAATGATGAGAATGACGAACGCACGAAATTTCATTGGGTTTCCCTAAACGAATGCGGCACAACGCAGATTTATGTTCACACAAGACCGCAAGCGGCGGCCGGCTGCAAACTGCACAACCGGCCGCGTGCCTGGGCGCTCGATTACCCAACAATGTCCATTGGGCGCATCATTTCGTTATCTTCATGTTCCAGGATGTGGCAATGCCAGACATACCTATAGCGATGTCCCGGAATTACCTGCGTTCCTGTAGGCAGATCGAACTTCATGATCAGCTGGGTCACAGTGCCCGGGAAGGACTTCACCACGTCTTTGGCCGCGTTCACTTCTTCCGGAGCAGGCGCTTGCGGCGGACCAGTAAAGACAAGCTGGCCGGTATTGTCGAACGTATCCTGGTCGAATGGCCTGCGGCTCAGCACCTGGAACTGCACCAGGTGGATGTGTTTGGGGTGAGCGTCACCGGTATCGTTGATCAGGTTCCAGATTTCAGTGGAACCTGCTTTCGGATCTTCAGTGACGGGATCGTCCCAGTTCTTGTTGTCGAGCAGCCCGATAATCGGGAACCCGTCTGAGTCGCGATCGAGTTCTGTCAGTATCAGGTCGCGCGTCTTCACGGCCGATTGAGGATTGATGTTCATCGGCCTGGGATTCAGCACCTGCGGAATCGTGCTGGTATCCTTCGACGAAAGCGGCTTGGAGACGCGGAACATCATGATCTGCGTGGGCACAACTTCTCCGCCACCGGGGAACGGTGCGGGAGCATTGTTGGTGAGCACAAAGTTTTTGCCCGCCTTGCCGGTAAAGTCCACGATCACGTCAAAGCGCTCCGCCGGCAGTTGCAACAACGTGGTCAAAGCTACGGGAGCAGGCAGCAGGCCGCCATCAGTGCCGATGACGTTGAACTGCGGGCCCGCCATGCCGTGCGCTACACCGTTTGCATCTGTCATGACAATGTTCATGTTCAGAAAGCGCGCGTTGCAGCCATTGAGCATGCGCAGGCGATAGCGCCGCAGTTCAATGTCAATCACCGGCCACGCCTTGCCGTTCACGCACATGGTGTCGCCAAAGAACTCGGGAATCCAGAACTGGTGGGTGCCGCCGTCGGCTGTGGGATAAAGGAACGTGCCATCCGGATTGAACAGCCGGTCCTGCATGATCAGCGGGATTTCAAACTGGCCTTTGGGAAGGTTCAGAGAATCTTCCACCGCATCGCGGATGATATAGGCGCCGGCCAGGCCCTGGATCATGTTGAGCCGCGTGATGCCCAGCGTGTGATCGTGGTACCAGAGCAGCGTGGACTGCTGGTCATTGGGATAGACGAAAGCGTTCCCGTTATACAACACCGGGCCGGTCACGCCATCGGGAGAAATCCACGCTTCCGGATAACCATCGCTTTCAGGCAGGATCTTGGCGCCGTGCAAGTGGACCACGTTGCGCACCTGCGGCTTGTCGGCTTCCGATCCGTGGATGGTGAAATCTACCGGCAGCGGATGCGTCGTGGGCAAAGCGTCATTGTGGTATTTAATTTTTACCGGAACGCCGCTGCGTACTTCCATCGTTGGCCCGGGCCAGATGCCGTTGTAGCCCCAAATCGGGGTAGCCGGCAGGTCGCGATGGACCTTCTGCAATGCGGGCTGCATGCGTATGTGGGTGACTCCGTTTGGATCAGGGTGGATCACCGGCATGATCGGTAGCTGGTCTACGAAGGGAGTAAGCAGGCCCTGCGTGGCCGCCGTACTAAGCTGATTAATCGGATGCTGGACGTGTCCGTGGAACGTGACACCGCCTTGCGTGTGGACCCGGGTATTGACCGTCTGGCCTGAAGCGAATTGGGGGATAACCAGGCCCGCACCGGCCATGGCGCCGAATTTCAAGAGATCGCGTCGACTTTTTTTCATTTAGATGAGGCTCCTTGTTTAGACACACGTCAGGCGTTACTGGCAGGGGCCGGTTGGATCGGTCGGTCTGCAATGTAGCCTGAAGAGTGGTGTTCTTAGTGGGCTTTTCCAGCCTTGAGGTTCCGGAAGGGCTGGAATGCGAGTACAAAATAGCCGGAAAAATATAGATCGGCCAAGAAGATTAATAATTTTAATGTGGGGAAATGGCTTTAGGTCGCGCAAGCTGAAGAATGTTACGCCAACAATGTAAATAAAGCGGTACCATCAAGAGGGCTGATGCGTAAATCCCTTCATTTGTAAAGAGACTTTGGAATTGGCTTGAACCGTTTCACCGCCTATTAGGCTGTACTATTAAAAAATCTTATAAATACGCCACCGGAAGTCTTCTGCAATCAATTGCATAGCGGCTTAGGCGGGTTTAGAGTACCAAGTCGGCATATTCAGGATGTTTGGTGAGATAGTCGGCAACGGAAGGGCAGATCACATCAACCTTCAGTCCCTGTTCGCGGGCCCACTCCAGCGCCGAGTGCGCCAGCTCAGAACCCAAGCCCTGGCCGCGCAAAGCTGGTGGCACTTCACTGTGGATGAGTTGCAGGACCTTCCCGGCCAACGTGTATTCCAGATAAGCCACATGGCCCTCGCGCTCGATCTCAAGCCGTCCGCTGGTGCTTAACACCGGCTCCGGTTTGGCTGATGACGCTTTGCGACGAAACATATTGCCCATTTTTTCTCATTGGATGCTTAAGGCGCAAGTTCTTGCCATCCATCCCAGGCTGCTACCATTATTTCCATGATTGGACGCCCATCCTCTAACGAAGCCGCTCCGTACTATTTCGGCTACATCAATCGCGTTACCGGCGATGACATTCTCCGCGAGTTGCAAAGCCAGCTTGATGAAACGCTTCCATTCCTGCGCGGCATCGCGGAAGAAAAGTCTCTTTATCGTTACGCGCCAGAGAAATGGAGCATCCGCCAGATGTGGGGCCACGTGAACGACACGGAGCGTGTGTTCCTGATGCGTGCCTTGTGGTTTGCCCGCAATTTTGACACGCCGATGCCCAGCTTCGACCAGGAAATTGCCGTGGCCGCGGCCGGATCGGATGACGTGACATGGGCCCGGCATGTGGAGGAATTCCGTGAAATTCGCCTCGCGACAATTTCATTCTTCCGGAACCTTCCCAAAGAAGCCTGGACAAGAAAGGGCGTCGCCAGCGGCAATCCGTTTACGGTCAGGGCATGTGCGTTCGTTGTGGCCGGACATGTGGTGCATCACGCCGCGGTGCTAAGGGAGAAGTATCTCTGAGGACAAGCAAAAGCGCCTTGCCAACACAAGGTGTGCCATTGCAGCGTAGCGTTCAATTTCTCAGTTTTCCCGGATCGATCCCGCAACGGCACCTAATTCCTTGGCTTTCCCCGGGCGGAAGTGTATTCTCAATGCAATTTTCGGAGGGCTTCCGGCCTTCGAGCAAGTGCCCATGTCGTTGAAAGAACCGAATACTCAGCGTGCGCCTGAAGCCACGCCTATGCCGGCTGCTGCTGAAGCAGCAGAGCACGCGCTCGTCCAGCACAAGCTTGTGCTGGAAACCTTGCTGGAGAGCACTGCGGATTTCATTTATATGAAAGACCGCCAAGGCAGATACGTATTCGTCAACCCCGCTGCGGCGAAATCAGTAGGCAAGAGTGTAGAGGAGATCATCGGCAAAGACGATCGCGCTATTTTTCCTGAAGAGCATGCCCGCCACATCATGGAAAAAGACCGCCAGATTATGGAGTCGGGCGTTTCCGAAGTTTTTGAGGAGACGCGCGCCTACGCTGATGG
>JBARNL010000848.1:0-4405 GCA_049802955.1 Candidatus Angelobacter sp. | reverse complement strand
AGACAGAACTGAAGCACGTGTGGAAGCGCCCAGAGTTTTTCACCGCAGAGAGTCCGCGCCGGTTATTGAGGAACATGAGGTCGAGGAAGCTGAAGAGCCTGAAACCATTTCGCGATTTGAAGAACCTCAGAAGCCCGCGACAGAGGCGGAAGACGAGCGCTTTGAAAGGATGAACGTCGCCAGCGTTTTTGGCGGGGGCGCTGCCGAAGCGGAAGAAACCACGGAGATGGATGAAGAAGAGCAAGCTGAGGAAGCCACTCATCTTGATTCACCTTTGGGGGCCCCGGCGCAAGAGCAGCAATCATGGACTCCAGCCGAAAGTAATTCTGAGAACACTTCCGAGCAGAATCGTGGAATGCAGGCGCGTGGCGTAATCGAGGAAGAAGAAATCGAAGAGGAAGAAAGCGACCTTCCCCGCTTTGAAGAAGATCTTGACATGGGAGAGCTCGAGGAACTGGAAGAGGAAGTTCTTGGCCAGTCCGGCGAGCAGATGGTCCCCATGGGCAAAGAACTGATGGAAGCGGTGCGGGACGCGCACGTGAACGAGCAGGCCACAGGGAAATACGAAGCTGACGGTCTTGATCCGGACGAACTGGAAGAGGTGGAAGACGCTTTTGGGCAGGGCGAAGAAGATGCCGAAGGCGGAGATGAAGAACAGGGCGATCATGCTGAGGAAATGGAAGACGCCAGCGGAGAAAACGGCGCACCGGCAGCATCGGGCCAGCATCAGCGCACTGACCGCAGACCGCAGGACCGTCGCGGTGGACGTCGCAGGGGGCAGGGAGGCAGACCGATGCGTGGACGGCCGCGGCATCAATCAGCGCGGCAGATGCCTGCCATCAGCGATCTGTTGAAGGAAGGCCAGGAAATTCTGGTCCAGATTGCCAAAGAGCCGATCGCTAAGAAAGGCGCGCGTATTACCAGCCACATTGCGCTGCCCGGACGCTACCTGGTTTACATGCCGACGGTGCATCACACCGGCGTCTCGCGCAAGATCGCGTCAGAAGAAGAACGCCATCGCCTGAAGCGGATTGCGCTGAGCGAGCGCGGCGAAGCCCAGGGCGGATTCATCGTCCGCACTGCGGCAGCGGGCGCGGAAGAGCAGGACCTGCGCAACGATATTCGTTTCCTCATCAATTGGTGGAATGAGATCAAGGGCCGCGCTGAGAGTTCAAAAGCGCCGGCGCTGATTTATCACGATTTGAACCTGGTGGAGCGTATCCTGCGCGATCAGGTGAGCGGCAGCTTCTCCGCCATATGGGCGGACACCGAGCAGGAATACGAACGCATTCTGCGTTTTGTCAGCCGCTTCCAGCCTTCATTGGTAAAACGCGTAAAGCTTTACAGCAAAGACACGCCGTTGTTTGAGCAGTTCAACATCACGGAAGAAATCAACAAAGCGCTTAAGTCAAAAGTCTGGCTGCGGAGCGGTGGTTACATCGTGATCAACCAGACGGAAGCTCTGGTGGCAATCGATATAAATACCGGCAAATACGTCGGCAAGACAGCGCGTCTGGAAGATACGATTGTCAAGACCAATATTGATGCCATCAAAGAAATTGTTCGGCAGATAAGGCTTCGCGATCTCGGCGGAATTATCGTGATCGACTTTATTGACATGGACGAGCGCCGCAACCGCGCCAAAGTGATGCAGGCGCTGGAAGAAGCATTGAAGGCCGATCGCGCGCCTTCCAAGGTCCTGCAGTTCAATGATTTTGGCCTGGTCGCCATTACGCGCAAGCGTGTGAAGCAGTCCCTGGAGCGCACTCTAGGTCAGCCATGCCCCACGTGCTCAGCCACGGGAATGATCAAGTCCGTGACCACGGTATGCAATGAGATTTACATGGAAATGCGCAAGATGGCGCGGCATTTTGAACGCGACGTGATGGTCCGCGTGCATCCCGACGTTGCAAAAGCGCTTAAGAACAATAATGGGCGCTGGCTGCAGGAGATGGAAGAACTGGTGAAGCGGACAGTACTGGTGAAATCAGACCCGCTGCTGCATCCAGAGCAGTTTGATATTCAGTAGGAATTGGTAATTGAGTAATTTGGTAATCGGGTAATTGAAAGGCGTGTGGCCGCGAATTTCGCGAACGAACACGAATGAAGTAAAAAGATTCGCGTATTTCGCGTTGATTCGCGGCCCAGCTTTGCGACTTTTGCGGTAAATTCTCCCGTCGGTCCAAACAAGATCTTCGATCCAAGAGCCATGCCTAAAAAGTTCAAAGGAACACCCGCGCAGGAACGCGCGCTCAGCGCTTATGTGAAACTGGAACGCGCTGCCAGTGCTGCGTTCGCCTATGCACGCGTCGGGCTGGAGGAAGCAGGGCTTACGCTGAGCCAGTTTGCGGTGCTTGAGGCGCTGTATCACGTTGGACCACAGTGCCTGGGCGACCTAGCGCGGCGGATCCTTACCAGCAGCGGAAATCTCACTCTGGTGATCGACAACCTGCAGAAGCGCGGCTTGGTAAAAAGGGAACAGCCGGGAAGAGACAAGCGCTTTGTGCTGGCCTGCATCACGCCCGCAGGCGAAAAGCTGATTGCAAAAATTTTCCCCGAGCACGCCCGACGGATCACTGAAGTGATGGGCCGGCTGAAGGCGGACGAGCAGGAACAACTGGGGCAACTCTGCAAGAAGCTGGGAAAGGGCGAATAGGAATAGATTGCCAAAATCGCCGGAATTGCCAAAACCGCCGAAATTGAGAACCGCAAACTCTTGAAACGCACTGAACGGAGTAAGCAGATGCCTGGTCGCGGGTGAGAATTGGTTTTCCGATCACGCGCGATCACGGCGATGGCGGCGATCACGGCGATTTGCTATCTTGGTTCGTCCATGCGTCCACGTGTAATTCTTTATGTTTCCGCCATTTTTTTAAGCAGCAGTCTTCTTTTCCTGGTGGAGCCCATGGCAGGGAAGCGCTTGCTGCCGCTGCTGGGCGGTTCGTCAGCAGTGTGGATTACCTGTCTCGTCTTTTTCCAGACGACGCTGCTGCTGGGATACCTTTGCGCTCATGCCATAGCTACGCGGTTATCGCGTCGTGCACAACTCGTTGCGTATGGATTCTTATTGGTGCTCAGTCTAATACAAGTATTTGCCACGTTGAATCCACATCCCCAGGCTTCCACGGTGCGGCCTGTTTTTAGCGTGTTGTGGGTGTTGACAATGCTGATTGGGCTGCCGTTTCTAGCCTTATCGGCTACAAACCCGCTATTGCAATCCTGGTACGCTCTTGGCCGAACAGACCGTGAGGCTTCTGCGCCGCCTTACAGGTTATTTGCGCTGTCCAATTTTGGATCGTTGCTGGCACTGCTGGCTTATCCGGTGCTGGTTGAACCAAATTTTAGTCTGCGAACCCAGACATTGGCATGGTCTCTGGGATTTCTTCTTTTCGTTGTGGTTTGCGGAGTCATCATCACCAGCAGAAGAAAGGCGGACGAGCTTCGAGAGCCAGAGATAAACCCATCGTCTGCTGTGAGCGTCGCGATTCCCACAACTTCTCAGGCTGGCATTGGCGTAGCGCCGTCTTTAATTGCAGAGGCTGTGCCACGCCCAGGGGAAAGAACGTTGTGGCTGCTGATGGCGGCATGTGGATCGCTGCTGCTTTCGGCTGTAACCAGCCACTTGAGCCAGAACATCGCCGCCATCCCGCTGCTGTGGATCCTTCCGCTGACCATTTACCTGCTCACGTTTGTGTTGGCTTTCAACGGCGGAAAAATCTATTCGCGCCGGATGATGATGGGATTATTGCCTTCGGCGCTCGGCGGCGTGGCTTATTTGATCGTGGACACGACGATGGATGTTCCGGTCATGATTTCCATTCCGCTCTTCTGTCTCACGTTATTCATCGGCGCATTCTTCTGCCACGGAGAACTCTACCTGCGCCGGCCGTCCGCGCGCTATCTTACGCAATACTATCTGCTGATCGCTGCGGGTGGCGCGCTGGGATCGATGTTTGTCGGTGTGCTTGCGCCGGTGGTCTTCCGCGGAAGTTATGAAATGGCGTGGAGCCTGGTCTATACGGCTGCGCTTGCGGCTGCCCTGATGTGGCGGCAGCACTGGGTGTGGCGACTTTTCTGGCCCGCCGCCGCGGCCGGACTACTGGTTGTAGTTGTGCTTCAGGAGAGGGCTGATCGAGAGGACGCAATCGTCCAAGTGAGGAGTTTTTATGGGACGTTACGCGTCACTGAAGAAGCCACAGAGGATGCAGGAACGTATCGCACGCTGATTCACGGGACTATCCAACATGGTACGCAGTTTATGGCCAGTGAAGAACTGCGGCGGCTGCCTACCACGTATTACTCGCGCGATTCGGGAGTCGGTTTGGCGCTGGACAACTGCTGCAAGGGCCGGTCGCGGCGGGTAGCCGACATCGGCCTGGGAACCGGCACGCTGGCCGCCTATGGA
>JBARNL010000847.1:0-2905 GCA_049802955.1 Candidatus Angelobacter sp. | reverse complement strand
CCGCGAGTTGTGGGCGAAATGGCCGGAGCTTTTGATGTGACCAAGCCGCGCCACTACGCGTATGAATTTGAGGCGCCTTTCCTGCGGAGTGACAGCGTGGAAATTACGCTGCCTGAGGGCTATAGTGTTGACGAATTGCCGGAGCCGGCAAAGGCCATATTCCCTTTCGCTGAGTACACCAGCAAAGCGGAAAAAGAAGGCAATATCCTTAAATATAGCCGCCAATACCGCATGCAAACCACACACGTGCCGGTGGAACGAATTGAACAGCTCAGAAGGTTGTTTGCCCAGATTGGCACGGACGAAAAGAATATGGCTGTCTTAAAAAAGGCGAACTGATCAACTGGGATGGTCTGGCCCGGAATTTAAGTTAATTGAAATCAAAGACGCGGCGGGAACGAGTTCTGTTGTTGCGAAAAGATTGTAGGATATCCTCCCTTTCGCAAGCTCAGTGTCGGGATTTCAGAACGACCTACAGCCCCGTTTTCCCGCTTGCGCTCAGCCCGACTCTCATCAGCGTCTTTGCTACTTCGCCCAGTGAGGCAAAACGTTCATCCTTTGTCATGCCGTGGAAATAGCGATAATAAATCTGCTGAATGATCACTGCAATCTTGAACATGGCAAACACATAATAAAAGACGATGTCAGCTAGATCGCTTCCGGTTTTTTCCGCATAGCGTTGCGCCAACTCGGCGCGGCGCAACATTCCCGGAACAATCGTCGGCCCCCAGCGCACCATCTGCATTTCCGGAGGATCGTCGGGATCGATCCAATATGCCAGGGCCGTACCCAAGTCGGTTAGGGGATCGCCAAGGGTACACATCTCCCAGTCAAGAACGGCCTTGATGCGAGTGATGTCCGTGGGGTCAAGCACCATGTTGTCGTACTTGTAATCATTGTGGATCAGCGTTGCGCCGCTACGCGCGGGCAAATGTTCGCGCAGCCATGCAGAGAGCGGTTCCACTTCCGGCAAATCATGCGTTTTCGATCCCTGATAGCGCTCCATCCAGCCGCGAACCTGCCGCTCCAGGTAGCCTTGCGGCTTGCCTAACTCGGCGAGGCCAAGCGCGGTGTAGTCCAGTCCATGCAGCGCAGCCAGTTTGTCGATAAAAGATTCACTTAGCTTTGTTGCTGTGTCCTGCGGCAAGGTGAGGCCGTCAGGCAGGTTACGGCGTAGGATGAGCCCACGTACCCGCTCCATCACATAAAACGGTGCGCCGAGCACAGAATCGTCAGTGCAATAAAGCAGCGGTCGCGGCGTGGGATAAGCGGCGTGCAGCTTTTGCAGCACGTTGTATTCACGCCCCATGTCATGCGCGGATTTCACCTTGCTGCCGAATGGGGGACGCCTTAGCACCATTTCTTTTTCGCCCAGCGCGACGGAATATGTGAGATTGGAATGTCCGCTGGGAAATTGCTTTACCACCAAATCTCCGCCAAGATCGGGAAAATGGCTGCGAAGATAAGGCTCAAGCCGGATAAGATCCAATTCCTCACCCTGGCGGACAGCCTTGGTGCTGTCCTGCAGAGTATCGGCGATAGGGAAATTTTTTGTGGCTTCGGCTGACATCGCGCCAGTTCCTTTTTTTGCTGATTTAAAGGCCGCGGATTCACACCGGGTCAGTCCCGCTTATTTATCGATGCGTGAGAAACTCCGGATCAGTAAAGTGCGGAGTAGCATTATACGAACTTAGGGTAAACCGTCCTGCGGAGAAGAGAAACTCGCTGTAAGAACAGTTGCGCACCATCCAGGCAGCTTTCAACGTGGCTTCAGTGGAGAGGTCCAATGCCCGCTGCATGGCCACACCCACCGGTCCGCCGGAGCTGAAAATAGCGATGCGCTGCCCACGGCTTCCATTCTCAGGAAATTTTGACAACGCGCGCTGCACCCGCGCACTGAAATCCTCCCACGGCTCAATGCCTTCCAGCGGCAGCTTTCCATCTGCCCAGCGTCCAATCACAACTTCAAAGATCTGCTGAAATGTCTTGAACTGCTCCGGACGTGTTTGTGAAGCTTTAAACGCCTGGTGCATTCTTCGGATGCCGGCATCGCTTTCAATCAACTCCGGCAATGATCGTTCCATCACGACCTCAGCCTGGAACTCATCGAATTCCGGCAGCACGACCGGCTCAGGCCAGGGAAGGCCGGCGCTCTTGTAGGCTTCGCCCACCATGCGCGCTGTTTCCCGCTGCCGTACTCGCGGCCCGGAATACACGCGGTCAAAGGCAAGCTTCAATCCAGCCCAATACTTGCCCAGCATGCGGCTCTGCTCTTCGCCTTTGGCGGAAAGCTTGTCATAATTGTGCTCAAGAAAGGATGCTTGACCGTGTCGGACGAGGAAAAGGCTGCTCATTCAGAATTGAAAGCTCGAATGCCGAGAATATCACGCACGGTGCCTTCACGCGAGTAACAACAAACAGAATGGTGCCAGCCGGACTCAGGCCAAGTCAAAATACGAACTGCTCTTACTGTTTCGTTGCAGGCGCAGGAAGGTGAAATTCAACGCCATTGGCGGCGTTGACCTGCTCTGTTGCCTGAGCGTCAAGCTCGGCTAGCTGGTATTTGCGCGCACTTTGCTCGCTAAAGATCCACAGCGTCTGTCCGGCAATCGCATAATTTGTGGCCGAGATGCGGTGTCCATCGCGGAAAACAAATACAGTGGCTACAGCCGGTTCCTTTGCGGATAAAGTTGCACCTGAGCTGGCCCTGGCCCGGTCATCGTTATAGCGCCTGCTTTCTTCACTGCGCAAATCAGCAACTTCATCGGTAAGCTGCTGGACTTCAGATGCAAGCTCCACGCTGTTGCCATTGTCTGTGTCCACCACAACAGGCTGCGGCGCCGGGGGAGCATAGCCGTAATTATCTCCGTAGTAGTCGCCATAGAAGCCGGGATAAGAATAGAAG
>JBARNL010000846.1:0-2820 GCA_049802955.1 Candidatus Angelobacter sp. | reverse complement strand
ACCCTACACCATACGAGAATTGGAGAAAAGATGTACACAAAACCATTTAAGGGAAAACGCATCCTGATCACCGGCGGCACGGGCTCGCTGGGCAAGGTGCTGGTGCGCCGCCTGCTCAGCGGACGTGACGGCGATCCCGCCAAGATCATCGTGTTTTCGCGCGACGAAGCCAAGCAGCACTTCATGCGCCTGGATTACCAGCACAAGGCCGCCGCTACCGACGAAATTATCTATCGCAACTTCCAGCAGAAGCTGGAGTTCCGTATCGGCGACGTGCGCGACTCGCACTCAGTCGAGGCCGTCCTCCGCAACATTGATATTGTCTTCAACGCCGCCGCGCTGAAGCAGGTCCCCACGTGCGAATACTTTCCTTTTGAAGCCGTGCGCACGAATATTGAAGGCCCGGAAAACATTGTGCGCGCCATCCAGAAGCACGATCTGCCGGTGGAGACGGTCGTCGGTATTTCCACGGACAAAGCCTGCAAACCGGTAAACGCCATGGGCATGACCAAGGCAATCCAGGAGCGCGTCTTCATTCAGGCCAATATGCGCTGCCCGGGAACGCGCTTTGTCTGCGCACGCTATGGCAACGTGCTGGCCTCGCGCGGCTCGGTCATCCCTTTGTTTCATGACCAGATCCGTCGCGGCGGCCCGGTCACCGTCACAACGCCGGACATGACCCGCTTCCTTCTCAGTCTGGAACAGGCGGTGGACACTGTCATCGCCGCCGTGAAAGAAGGTCTTCCCGGCGAGACTTTTATTCCGCGAGTCCCGTCTGCGCTGGTTACCAACGTGGCAAATGCGCTCATCGCCGGCCGCCCCATCGAGGTGAAGATCACCGGCATTCGTCCCGGCGAAAAAGTGCATGAAAGCCTGGTTAGTGAAGAAGAAGCGCATCGGACCATTACGCGCGGTAACTATTACGTAATTCTGTCCATGCTTCCAGAAGTCTGCGACTCCGCAGCCGGAGACAACAGCCTGCGTAAGGAATACAGCTCGTCCGACGATGTCATGGACATGCCCCAGACTGCTGCGCTGCTCAAACGCGAGCGCCTGATGATGGAAGATGTGGCCCACGAAACCGAGGAGATATTGCGTTGAAGATAATGACTGTGCTCGGCACCCGGCCGGAAATTATCCGGTTGAGCCTCGTCATCAAGCTGCTCGATCAGAACTCGGAGCACCTGCTGGTCGATACCGGGCAGAACTATGACGACCGGCTGAACGGCCTGTTTTTCCGCGAACTGGGCGTGCGTAAACCAGATTACCGTCTTGACGTGCGCGCCGGTAGTTTCGGAGAGCAGGTAGGGCAGATCCTTTCCCGGATTGAGCCGCTATTGGCAGAACATAGGCCTGACCGATTGTTGATTCTTGGAGACACCAATAGCGGTCTCACCGCGATTGTGGCTCGCCGCATGGGAATTCCCGTTTACCACATGGAAGCCGGTAACCGCTGCTTCGATTTCCGCGTGCCCGAAGAAGCCAACCGCCGCATCATCGATCACATCAGCAACGTGCTTATGCCTTACACACAACGCAGCCGTGAGAACCTGCTGCGAGAGGGCATCAACTCCGCGAGCATCTTCGTAACCGGCAACCCGATCAAGGAAGTCATTGACCACCATGCCGAGATAATCAGCGCCAGCACCGTACTGGAGCGGATGGGGCTCGCCCGCAATAAATACTTTTTGGTAACCATGCATCGCGCTGAGAACGTGGATGTGGAATCCCGCCTGCGCGATCTGGTTGAAGCCCTTGCCGGACTACATGAGGTATATGCCTATCCGGTGCTCTGCTCGCTGCATCCTCGCACTCGCGCCCGGGCAAAGGAGTTCGGCATTGATCTGAATCGCGCCGGACTCCTTTTTGCCGAACCCTTCGGGCTATTCGATTTTGTTCATCTTGAGCAGTCTGCATTCTGTCTGCTTTCGGACAGCGGGACGGTGCAGGAAGAAGCATGCATTTTCCGCGTTCCTAACGTGACGATTCGCGACGTTACCGAACGGCCTGAAACGATTGAATGCGGGTCTAATGTGCTTGCCGGCTCCGACCCCGCTACGATTATTCGATTGGTCAAGCTTGTCACCGAGCGCCCAGCCAACTGGCAACCTCCGGCAGAGTACCTCGCAACCAATGTTGCTGCCACTGTAGCAAGGATCTTGCTTGGTCATTTTGTCGCGGAGGAGAACGGTATTCCAGAAGCCCAACCGGCGCTGGCAGTTGCTCCCGCATTGCGAAGAGGGTAGAGCGATATGCGCATTCTTCTGCTAATCGACGATTACTACCCCAGCACCAAGGCGGCCCCAAAGATCATGCATGATCTTGGCGAGCAGTTGGTCCGCGAGGGGCACCAGGTCATCGTTATAACGCCAAATGATTCCGTGGCGGAAAGCTTATCGGTCTGCGTCGAAGATGGCATTACCGTGGTCCGGGTGCGCACTGGGCGATTAAAGTACGCCGGCCGGGCCTTGCGTGGCCTGCGCGAATTTCGTCTTTCTGCGAGCATTTGGCGGAAAGCCAGGACGTTCTTGAAAAGCACTCCCTGCGATTTGATTATCTTTTATTCTCCAACAATTTTCTTTGGTGATCTTGTCCACAAACTGAAAGCACTCTGGCGTTGTCCTGCCTATCTGGTGTTGCGCGATATCTTCCCGCTGTGGGCGGTGAACGCCGGCATTATCGGAAAGGGCATGCTCTATCGCTATCTGCACTACAAGGAGCTGCGCCAATATAATGCTGCCGATGTGATCGGAGTAGAAAGCTCAGGCAACCTGCCATATTTCTCTGAAGAGTTGCGGCGCAAAAACTATCGCGTGGAGG
>JBARNL010000845.1:0-4689 GCA_049802955.1 Candidatus Angelobacter sp. | reverse complement strand
GACACCAAGCGGCTCGGCCTGTCGCGCATTGCAACTGTCGTGTGGGGCATTGCTCTCTTCGGACTGGCTTTGGCTTCGCGCTATGGCGGCAACGTGCTGGAAAAAGGCCTCACCATCGCCTCTCTGGCTTATGGCGGTTTGCTTGGCGTGTTTCTGCTGGGATTGCTCACGCGTCGCGCCACACAGAATGGCGCAATTGCTGGTATGCTCTGCGGACTGGCGCTGAACGTTTATATCTGGGGGTGGACGCACATCGCCTGGACCTGGTACGTAACGTTTGGCTCCATCGCCACGTTTGTTGTGGGATATCTGGCAAGCCTTCTGGAGGCCGAGACTGATGCAAAGCGCGCCCAAACCAGCGCCTGACCTGCTGCGCGAGTTAAACGCCTGGCATTCGACGGCCATTGTCGTGGGCACCATCATTGGCAGCGGAATTTTTCTTGTTCCAGCGGAAATGATGCAGGCCGTGGGCTCGGCGCGTCTGGTCTATCTCGCCTGGATCGTCGGCGGCCTGCTCTCATTTTTTGGCGCGCTCACTTATGCCGAACTCGGCGCAGTTCGCCCCTGGGCCGGCGGCGAATACGTTTATATCCGTGACGCCTATGGCCCTTTGCCCTCATTTCTTTATGCCTGGACGTGGTTCCTCATCGCCAAGCCTGCGTCGATTGCCAGCGTAACCAGCGGATTGGTACGCGTGCTGGGCAATTTCTCCGCATTCAGCTTCCTTCCGCATCCGATCTTCGCGCTGCAAGGAGGTTATCAACTCACCTACGGACACCTGTTGGCCATCGGTGCAACCATCCTGATCACTGCTCTAAATTACGTCGGCGTGCGCAAAGCCGGGAATTTCCAACTGGTAATGACCTCGCTGAAAATTGTGATGATCGTGGTCATCATCCTGGCTGGCTTCAGCGCTACTACTGGAAGCTGGAGCAACTTCGGAACAACGTTTCTCGGGGCCAAAGGCGGGATGGCCGGCTTTATGGCCGCGCTTGTAGCCGCGCTCTGGGCTTATGACGGCTGGAATGACCTCAACATGGTCAGCGGCGAGATTCGCAATCCTGAGCGCAGCATTCCCGTGGCGCTGATTGCCGGCGTAGCAACCGTGGCCGTGCTTTATATCGGAGTAAACGCGGCGGTGCAGTATGTAATGCCGGCTTCCGCAGTAGCGGCTTCACCCGTCCCCGCGTCCGCTGCAACTCAGATAGCCATCGGTCGTTTGGGCGCGCTGCTGGTTTCGGCAGGCATGGCACTCTCAATGTTCGTAACGCTCAACGGGACCATCATGAGCGGCGGACGCATCCCCTTTGCCGTGGCCCGCGATGGTTATTTCTTCAAAGCGCTGGCCGAAGTTCATCCGCGCTTTCATACTCCGTCGCTGGCGCTCATTGTCCAGTGCGTGATGGCCATTGCACTTCAGTTGGGCGGCGGATCGTTCCGCGATTTCCTGGAACTGGCGATTTTCTCCGAATGGCTTTTCTACATGATCGCCGCCAGCACCATTTTCATATTCCGTGTCCGCGAGCCGAACACGCCCCGCCCCTACAGCACGTGGGGATATCCTGTAGTTCCGGCGCTGTTTGTCATTGCCGCAGCGGTTTTGCTTTACTACACGTTCATCGACAAATTGCATCATTCCTTGGCGGGTACGATTGTGATGACGCTGGTGATGCTGGCGGGCGTGCCGGTGTTCTGGTATTTCGCAAAGCAAAAGAAAGCAGCTTAACCACAAAGGACACGAAGGAGCTTTTTTTCTGAAATCTCGAACCCGCGCCATTTGCGGGTGAGAGATCCCTTTAGTCGCGAAAATTCCTTAGCACCTGGAACATTGCAAATTTTTTAGTGATGATAGGGATCTCTCGCTCCGCTCGGGATTGCAGAAAAAACTACACTCGGCTGAACTCCAGCACCTTCTCTGAAGACCCGGGCTTGGGCGGCGAGAGGCGCTCGTAAACCTTCACGTACTCCCGTGCAGATGCGGTCCAGGAAAAATCTTTCTTCATGCCGTTCTGCATCAGTTTGAGCCACGCGGCCTGGTCTTTAAATGCCCGCAGGGCTTCATGGATGCAGTTCAACAGCGCCACGCCGGAATATGCGCTGAACTTAAAGCCTGTCCCTTTTGCAGATGTCGCGTCCCATGACTCAATCGTATCGTCCAGGCCTCCCGTGGCGCGCACGATAGGTACCGTCCCATAACGCAGGCTGTACATTTGATTCAGACCGCTGGGCTCGTAGCGTGACGGCATCAGGAACATGTCTGCTCCGGCTTCAATCTTGTGCGCCAACCCATTGTCATATGCCACTTTTACCGCGATTTTCTCGGGATGCTGCTTTTGCAGCTTGAGCAGCAAGTCCTGATATTCCTTGTCGCCGCTGCCCAGCGCCATCACGATCAGCGGCAGGCGGGCCAGATCGCTTCCAATTTCTTCGATCAGGTCAAAACCTTTTTGCGCCACAAAGCGCGACACGATGCCAATGACCGGCGTATCTATCGGCGCGCTTTCCAGGCCAAACTGGCGCAGCAGATCGTACTTGCACTCTTTCTTGCCTTGAAGGTCCTCAGCAGAATACTGCCGGACGATGAATTTGTCTTTTTCCGGGCTCCATTCGTTGTAATCCACTCCGTTGATGATCCCGGTCAATGATCCGGCGCGCGACTTCAACACGCCTTCCAGCCCAAATCCATATTCGCTGGTCTGTATTTCCTGCGCGTACCTGCGGCTTACCGTCGTCAGGTGATCGGAAAAAGCGAGAGCGCCCTTCAGGAAATTTACTTTGCCCCAGAACTCCATCTGGTCAATGGTAAAAAGGTCCCAGGGAAGCATGAGCAGCGGCAGCGTGTCCGGGGGAAAAATTCCCTGGTAGCCGATGTTGTGGATGGTAAACACCGTGCGCGTACTCCGAAAAACCGGATCGGCTTCATAACTGGTGCGCAGCAGGATAGGCACCAGTGCGGATTGCCAGTCGTGACAATGGAAAATATCCGGCACGCCCAGCACCTTGGAAGCTTCCAGCACGGCGCGGCAATAGAGCGCAAACCGCTCGGCGTTATCGGGATAGTCGCCGGCAGAAGTGCCATAGAGCGCTTCGCGGTCAAAAAATGCCGGATAGTCGATGAAGTAGAATTGCACTCCGGAACGTTTTCCGCCATCCAGCACTGAGCAGAAGCGGTATTGGTCGTCGAATGGGATGGTAATGCTGCGCAGCAGCACCTTGGCGTCCGGCAGCTTGGTCTGTTTATATTTAGGCAGGTAGACGGAAACGGAATGGCCCAGTTCAGCGAGCGCCTGCGGCAGAGCGCCAACAACGTCAGCCAGTCCGCCGGTTTTGGCGAACGGCACGCACTCAGAAGCGGCAAAAACGATTTTCACGGGGCCTCCGTGGTAGCAAGCAACAGAACGCAACACGAACCTGCTATAGAAAATTCTAAATGGCGGCAACAAAAAGGGCCAATTCGGGAGCAGTGAAAAAACCCAAGCTGGGCCAGAATTTTCTGGCCGACGTGGGCGCAGCGGAGCACGTTGTTGACGCTTTGGGCGACATTTCCAATTCCGTGGTCGTCGAAATCGGCCCCGGCAAGGGAGCGCTCACGCAGGTGCTGGCGCGCAGGGTCCACCGATTAATCGCCGTGGAAATTGATCGCATGATGTCCACTGAGCTTCGCTTTAGATATCGCCTGCAATCTCAGGTGGAGATCATTGAAGCGGACGTGCTGAAGCTGGATTTCCGCACGGTGCTGAACTGCACCATTGGCCCGCTGAATGACTTGCGTCCACTGAAGCCTTCTCGCGCGCGTGTGGTGGGAAATCTGCCGTATTACATCACGTCAGACATTCTGCTGCGGCTGTTTGAGTTTCATGAGCAATTTGATGTGATCGTGATCATGGTCCAGCGTGAAGTGGCCGACCGTATCGCCGCCCATCCGGGCACGCGCGACTACGGCATGCTCTCTGCGACGGCACAGCTCTATACGAAAGTGGAAAATCTTTTTACCCTGCCGCCAGAAGCATTCTCGCCGCCGCCTAAAGTCCATTCCTCGGTTTTGCGGTTGACCGTCGCGCCGCGCTTTGCGGAATTGCAGGTTGATCCGGCAAAGTTTATTGCGTTTTTGAAAACCGCCTTTGCGATGAAACGCAAGACCCTGCTGAATAACTTGAAGAAAGACTATCCGGAAGAAATCATCCGCAACAGCCTGAAAGAAGCCGGCGTACGAGCCGATGTGCGAGCAGAAGCGCTGCCGTTGGAGACCACAGCGCAGATTTTCCGCAAGCTCAAGCTAAGGACTTAAACCACAAAGGACACGAAGGAGCACAAAGGAGAGCGAGCCAAAATGCTCGCCCGCTGTGATTTTCTGTACTGATCAAAATCTGCACCGGGACTTCATACCCCAAAAAACAAAAAGGACACGAAAACTTAACTTCGTGTCCCTTCGTGACCTTTGTGGTTAAAAGCTCTTACCTTGGTCTGCCGTGTGATCCCTCATCTGACGATCTCCCATGGCTTTCTGGCGGAGCAGACTGATGTACGATTGGCGCGGGAGGCGGCGCCGATTGGTGCACCGCCGGCGGTGGTGGCGCTGCCTGCTGATGCACAGGAGCAGGCGGCGGCGTGTAAACATGTTCCGGCTGCCGCTGCGGAGCCGGCGTGTAGTTTTGCTGTGGCGGATTATACTGCCGCTCTGTCTGCGTC
>JBARNL010000844.1:0-1596 GCA_049802955.1 Candidatus Angelobacter sp. | reverse complement strand
CTGCTGGCGCTTCTGCCGTGGCACCTGCGCTGGATGCATGCCGTGGCCATTGAAGGCCTGCTGGGCCGCATTGTGGGCGACGTGCTGCTCCACTATTTCAATACCGTGGGCGCATATATTGTCTGCGGGGCGGTGGTGGCAGTGGCCATGTATCTTTCAACCGCGTTCTCATTTGTGAACATGCAGATATGGCTGAACACTCGCTTTGCCTTTGTGCTGGCGCTGTGGCAGCGCTTCCAGGATTGGCGCGTGGCGCGCGCGAAAGCTGCGGCGCAGAAGAAAGCTGAGAAAGAAGCTGCCAAAGCCGCTGCGCTGCGCAATGCGAATGAGCGCGGAGTGATTGTTTCTCCGGCGCAACTGGCGCGGCGACGCGCGGCGGGTGATGCCGCTGCGGTGAAGACAGGAATCGAGCGGACGTTTGAAGATGAAGAGCCTTTAGCGGCTGATGCCGCGATGCAAGCAGCTTTCGCGCAGGCAATGGAGTCGGCGGCAGGAGATGCGGGCGCTGGTAGTTTGGCTTCGGCGGCGAATGGCGCGGGTTCGGCTTCTTCCGCTGCGGGTTCTTCCGCTGAAATCGAGCCGGCAATCAATGCGCGCGAAGATCAGACTGGCCGGCGCAAGACCGTGTTGCCAAAGATTGCTGCCGGAGGCTACAAGCTGCCGCCAAGCTCATTGCTGCATCGCGGCGAAGATCAGCAAGCCATCAATGAAGCGGAAGTAAAAGCGCTGGCGGAGGTCTTGACGGGAAAGTGCGCGGAATTTTCAGTCGGCGGCGCCGTGACGCAGATCAATCCTGGCCCGGTGGTGACCACCTACGAATTTAAGCCGGACGCGGGCGTGAAATATAGCCGCATTACTTCCCTCTCTGACGATCTTTGCCTGGCGCTGCGCGCGGAAAGCATTTTGATTGAGCGCATGCCGGGAAAATCGACGGTGGGAATACAGGTGCCGAACCACAATCGCGAGACGATTTGGCTGCGCGAAGTAGTGGAGTCACCGGAATTTCTGGGGACAAAGTCGAAGCTCACACTGGCCATGGGCAAGGACATCAATGGCCGCATTATCACCGCGGATTTAGCGACGATGCCGCATCTGCTGATTGCCGGATCAACGGGCTCAGGCAAGAGCGTGGCCATCAACGCCATGATCATGTCGATCCTGTATAAATCCACGCCGGAGCAGGTGAGGCTGATATTGGTCGACCCGAAACGGCTTGAGTTGGGAATTTATGAAGGCGTACCTCATCTTTATGTTCCGATCATCACTGAGCCCAAGCTGGCAGCCAACGCGTTGCGCAATGCTGTCCGGGAAATGGAACGCCGGTTGAAAGTGCTGGCGGCAAAGGGCGTCCGCAACCTGGAGCAGTACAACAAATTGTTTGAAAGTGATACGCCCAGCCTGTTTGAAGACGAAAGCGACGAGAAGCCGCTGCCGCAAATTGTGATCATAATCGACGAATTGGCTGATCTTATGATGTTAGATCAGTCCAACGTCGAGGAATCGATAACTCGTTTGGCACAAATGGCCAGGGCCGTCGGAATTCACCTTGTATTGGCAACGCAGCGGCCTTCAGTGGACGTGATTACCGGCTTAATC
>JBARNL010000843.1:0-3056 GCA_049802955.1 Candidatus Angelobacter sp. | reverse complement strand
AGCACGATGTATCCCAGATTGGAGTAGGCCCATTTTTCGCCCGGCTGAAAGTTCAGAGGTTTGTCGTTAAAAACCAACTTCTCCGGGGGGCCGGGTTCATATTTGGCGGCGTCGTCGGAGATGCCGGATGTGTGCGTCAGCAGATGATAAATGGTGATCTTGTCCCAGGATGCGGGCACATCAGGAAGGTATTTCTTCACCAAGTCGTCGGTCTTCAGCTTTCCGCGATCTTCAAGCAGCAAGATGGAGGCTGCGGTGAATTGCTTCGTCATTGAAGCAATATTGAATCGAGTGGTGGGAGAGTTCGGAACGCTCCACTCCAAATCCGCCATGCCATAGCTCTTGCTGAAAACGGCTTTCCCGTCTTTAGCCACTAGCACGCTTCCCATAAACATCTGGGCATCAACGTAAGGCTGCACCACTTGCTGGAAACGGTCGAACGGAGCTTGAGCAATGGACGCTTGAGCCAGTAGCGCGAGGACAATCGTGGGCAGCGCCGTGCGCAATGTGCGTTTAGGCAATCGCGTCATCCGGCAATTGTAACTGTTGATAAATGGCCATTTCACTCATGCTTAATGCAATGAAGCTAATTAATCGCTCTCCAGGATCACGTGCGCAATCGCCTGTTCCTTAGTGTGGGAAAGAGAGAGATGAGTGCGTTTGCAGCCGAGTCGCGCGGCAAATTCCGCCGCCCTGCCATGAAATTGCAATTCAGGACGCTGCCCGGGCAGCCGGACCACCTCTACATCCTGCCAGGTCACGCCGTGGCGCAGCCCGGTCCCGATGGCCTTCATTCCAGCTTCCTTGGCGGCAAAGCGGGCCGCCAGACGTTCTGGGGCGTTAGGCTTGCCCACGCAGTACCGAACCTCGGCGGGAGTGAAAACACGTTTTAAGAAACGGTCTCCAAAGCGCTTTACTGCAGCCTCAATCCGGTCCACTTCGGTGATGTCAACCCCTGTCCCTACAATCATTTAGCTCTCTGCCAAGGTATCATATCGCCGATTGCCCACTGCTGAACAAAGCCCTTATTTATTAGAGACAACTCAGGATTTTCAAGGGTATAATACCCCTCGCGTTGTTTCAGAAGCGTTGTACAGCAGCAAATGCACCCCCTGCAACCTGCCTGCACTACCTCAGAAAAGCGCAAATTTCAGATACAAGGAATGCGTGCTACACATGGAACAAGGAACAGTGAAGTGGTTCAATGACGCTAAGGGTTTTGGCTTTATCTCACGGGAAAATGGGGAAGATGTTTTTGTACACTTCTCCGCGATTCAGTCCAATGGTTTTCGCAGCCTGAAAGAAGGCCAGCCGGTTACGTTCAACGTGGTTAAGGGCCCTAAAGGATTGCAGGCAGAAAACGTGCAAGTGCTGTAAGACGCAACAGGATTTTTGAAATCAAGGCGGCCATCAGCAGGCCGCCTTTTCAGTTGCTGCATGTTTGCCGGGAAGATCCAGCCTGGAAAAGACCTTTATGCTGCTCTCGATTTGAGACCTCTCGTTTGGCCAATCCTTAATCAAATCTTACATACCAATTTTTGAATGAGGGGTTCCCAATGACCAGGCGGGAAAGAATCGACCATACACTTACGCTGCTAAATGGCATGATCATCGGCGCCATGCTCCTGTATGTCTTTGACGAGCACCGCGGCGCCAGGCGGCGGGCCTACGCCCGTGACAAGCTTATCCGTACGGGACATCTTCTCAGTCGCATGATAAGAAAACGCAGCCTGGATCTGATGCACCGGACTGTAGGCTCCCTGGCTGAAGTCCGCTCCAGCATCCGCGACCGCGGCGCCGAGATTCCGGATGACATCCTGGTGGACCGGGTACGCTCACAGCTAGGCCATGTTGTTTCCCACCCGGGATTGCTTGAGGTGAGCGCTCATGACGGTTGCGTCTCTGTGAAAGGGCCGGTGCTGAGAAGCGAGGTAAACAAGATACAGAACAGAATGGCAAAGATTCGAGGCGTAAGAGACTGCCGGTTAGATTTGCAACCAGAGGCAGATCTGGACCAGGTTGCCGGAAGCCGGGGTACCCGGCAGATCCAGGAAGCATTATAGCCGGAAATCTTTTGACCTCCGCTGGAGCAATATAATCTAGCGAGTGCTGGTTTCTGATTTTGACTTTTACCTCCCGGAAGAGTTGATCGCCCAGGAAGCGCTTGCCGGCCGTAGCGGCTCCCGCCTACTGCGCCTCTCTCGCTCGACAGGCAGCTTTGAGGATCGAAAATTCACTGACTTCCCCAACCTGCTCCGCCCAAGCGACCTGCTGGTTTTAAACAGCAGCCGCGTTTTCCCTGCCCGCCTTTATGGACGGCGCGCCGGCTTGCACGCGCAGCCGCTCAGCCCAAGAAATCCGGCGTCGCGCGATTTTCTTCATGGCCGCGTTGAGGTCATGCTTACCCGCCAGTTGGGACCGCTTGAGTGGCAGGCACTGGTGCGTCCGGGCAGGAAGATCTGCGTGGGAGAAAAGATTTTCTTTTCTGTGGCGGATTCTGCCCGCTCTTGCGCAGTTCCCGTCGGCGGTGCTGCCTCAGCATTGCAGCCTCACAATTCATGTTCCGCAAGCGTGGCGCAAGCCCCGGAGTTGGCCGCGGAAGTGATTGCCCGTGGCGAATTTGGCGAGCGTACTCTGCGTTTTGATCCGGTACCTGATTTTTTTGCCTCCGTGGAAAAGCTGGGCCACGTGCCGCTGCCGCCATATATCGCGCGTGAAGACCGGCAGGAAGACCGCGAACGCTACCAGACGGTCTACGCCCGCGCGGAAAATACTGGCAGCGTGGCCGCGCCAACCGCCGGCTTGCACTTTACGCCGCAGGTCCTTGCCGCAATACGTGAGCGCGGCATTGAGATTGCCGAGCTGACTCTCCATGTGGGTCTGGGAACTTTTCAGCCGGTACACGTCGAAAACGTGGAAGAGCACAAGCTGCATCGCGAGAGTTATTCGATCTCTGAAGCTGCTGCGGCGCAGATCAATCGCGCCCTGGCTGAGAAGCGGCGGGTGGTTGCCGTCGGCACCACCACGGTCCGGACGCTGGAGTTTGCAGCCTCGCA
>JBARNL010000842.1:0-2814 GCA_049802955.1 Candidatus Angelobacter sp. | reverse complement strand
CTGTAGGTGGTGGCAGGCGCGGACGCCGGCATTTGAGTGCCGCAGCTAAAAAGCGCATTTCAGAAATGATGAAAAAACGCTGGGCTGAAAGAAAAAGAGCTGCCAAAGCAGCCTGAACATAAAAGAGGCAGGTAGAGAAAAGGTATAAAGGGGGCCGCTGCGGAGCGGCCCTCTTTATTTGTGGCTGATTTTTCGCAGTTTTATGAGAGATAACCATAGCTGCCGGACGGAGTTTGAGTTTACCCCCGCAAAAGTCTATAACCGAGTCTTCTGTACATTATCTTTCCCCAGGTGGTGCAATGACCGCGACGGCTGTTCTGTTCATTATTGCAGCGGCATGTCTGTGTCCCATTCAATTGGCCGCGCAGGATAACTATGAAATCCAGGTCTATGGCGCAGACACGGTCGAACCCCACAGCACCATGGTGGAATTCCATACCAACTGGACCGCTCAGGGCGAAAAAAGCTTCGTGAATGGCGTCCGTCCCACGAACCATGCTGTGCATGAAACCGTTGAGATCACTCAAGGATGGAATGACTGGTTTGAGACCGGCTTTTATATTTTCACCAGCGCCCGCTCAGGTGACGGCTGGGACTGGGTGGGTGACCATATACGCCCCCGTTTCCGTGTTCCGGAGAAGTGGCATTGGCCTGTGGGCCTGAGCCTCTCGAATGAGATCGGCTACCAGCGCCATAGTTTTTCGCCCGATACATGGACCTGGGAGATGCGTCCGATCATCGATAAGAAAATTGGGCCCTGGTACCTCTCTTTCAATCCCACTGTAGATAAATCCCTTCATGGTGACAATGTCAGGCAGGGTTATGAATTTTCTCCCAATGCAAAAGTATCTTACGATTTCTCCAAAGTCATTGCCGGTGGCCTGGAATATTATGGATCTTTGGGACCAATCAGCAGCTTTGATCCTGTGGCGGAGCAGCAACAGCAGTTCGTTCCCGCCATTGACCTGAATGTTTCGCCAGACTGGGAAATTAATTTCGGCGTGGGATGGGGAGCAACTCGCTCTACGGACCACCTGATCATCAAAGGGATCATTGGACGGAGATTCAGTTGGAAGAAGAAGAGTTAATAACTGGCGGTGCTCGACTATAATTCATCGCTCAGCGGCGATCAGAGGTGCAAATTGCGCGTAATTCTTCTCTCTGTTTTGGTTTTCCTGATGACCTATAAAGCTTCTACCCAAGACCGTTCTTATGGCCGTTCTGTTGTGATGACGGACGGGGGCATTGTGGCTACAAGCCATTATTTGGCTTCTCAGGCGGGTGCGCAGACTCTGGCCCATGGCGGCTCAGCCATGGATGCGGCCATTGCCGCCAATGCCGTTCTGGGCGTGACTGAGCCCATGATGAATGGGATCGGTGGCGATCTTTTCCTGATTTATTGGGACGCAAAAGCCGGAAAACTCTATGGATTGAACGCCAGCGGCTGGGCCCCTCGAAAATTGACCATCGAATTTCTGCGCCAGCATGGCATCACCACCATGCCGCATGACGGTATTCACAGTGTTACCGTTCCCGGGGCCGTGGATGGCTGGAGCCAGGCGCACAAGCGTTTTGGGCGGCTGCCCTGGAAAGACCTGTTCACGCCGGCAATTTATTACGCCGAGCACGGCTATGCCGTCCCGGAAATCATTCAGGATTACTGGGCCGATGAGGAAGCCAAGCTTAGCAAGACCGACGAAGCGCGAAGAGTTTTTCTCCCCGGCGGCAAGATACCGGAACTGGGAGCAACATTCAGCAATCCTGATATTGCAAAATCATTGCGTCTGATCGCGGAAAAAGGGCGCGATGCTTTTTACAAAGGCGAAATTGCTCAGGCCATCGTCAGGACTTCTGCTGCCATGGGCGGAACCATGGAGTTGCAGGACCTCGCGGATTTTTCTGCCGAGTGGGTTGAGCCGATCTCAACCACCTATCGAGGCTGGAAAATTTACGAGCTTCCGCCGAACGTCCAGGGCATGGCCGCTCTGGAAATGCTTAATATAATGGAGACTTTCACGCCCGATAAGGACGGCCCAAAAGGCGTGGTAGAGCTGCACAAAAAAATCGAGGCCATGAAGCTCGCTTATGCAGATCTCTATCGCTACAACGCAGATCAGCGCTTCGCCAAAGTTCCCGTTGAGGGATTGCTGGATAAAGGCTACGCCAAAGAGCGCGCCGCAAAAATCAATCCAGAAAAAGCCAATTGCAATCCCGGTCCCGGCCACCCCGCTACCAGTGATACCACGTACCTGGCCGCCGTTGATAAAGAGGGGAATATCGCCTCCTTGATTCAAAGCAATTACTCGGCGTTCGGCTCCGGGGTGGTGGTAAATGGGATGGGCTTCGCATTGCAGAATCGCGGCGCTTTGTTTTCGCTCGATCCTTCCCATCCTAACGTGCTGCAGCCACGCAAGCGCCCTTTCCACACAATTATTCCGGCGTTCATGGAGCGCGGCGACGTGCACATCGGGTTCGGAATCATGGGAGGAGCCAATCAGCCGTTGGCGCATGCGCAATTCGTCTCCAACCTGGTTGATTACGGAATGAATATTCAAGGAGCGCTGGAAGCGCCTCGCTTTACCGTTACAAGCGGTGAGGTCAGCTGCGATATTTTGATCGAGTCACGCGTTGCGCCGGACGTAATTCAGGCTTTGCGGCAGAAAGGCCACAATCTGATCGTCCGCGCCGAATACACCGCGCTTATGGGGCGCGGACAGGCGGTGATGCACAACTCGAAAACAGGGATGAACTGGGCGGCTTCTGATCCGCGCGCCGACGGAGTGGCTGAACCCGAACCAATCCATTGAATTTGGT
>JBARNL010000841.1:0-2973 GCA_049802955.1 Candidatus Angelobacter sp. | reverse complement strand
GTGGTATTGAAGTTCTCGCTGCCGCTGAACATCAAGTGCTCAAATAAATGAGCAAAGCCGGTCTTGCCCGGCTTCTCATTCTTGGAGCCAACGTGATACCAGGTGTTCACGGCCACGATCGGCGCTTTATGGTCTTCATGCACCAGCACTGTAAGCCCGTTCTTCAGGACAAACTTTGTGTACTTAATGTCAGGTATAGGAATCTGTGGTGACGCAGCCGCAGAGTGCGTCGCGGTCTTTTGCGCCTGACTAGCCGCTGGCTTGAGCGGAGCGCTCTGGCTAAAAGAACTAATGCCGATCAGGGTAACTGCCAGGAACAGGCCAGCGATCTTATACGTGAACTTGCTTCTCAAGGTGCCTCCATGGTGACGATCAGAGATAAGTTGGACCGGCGGCGGCGATCATGCCGGCGCGATTTTGATTTCAGTTCTGACAAAAGGGTTTGGCTCCGCAGCCGCAGGCGAATCATCTCTTCTCAAAAAACGCGTGAGAGAAAAGGACAACAAAGAACCATCAGGGTTGCGGGTAGCTGCAAATAATCATACCAGCGGAGATGGCTTATTTATGCTCTTTTGCAGATGTTTTTATATTGTATCCAGCTTTTCTATCTAACGTTGGCGCGCCGGGCGAGTCTATAGTCAATGTGGGAGTGTTTTTTCAACGCCGCTAGTCGATGGGTTCAAACAGATCGCGGCTGCGGCTTTCCATAATCATGTCCAGCCCGCCGATGACATATTGCTTGAAATAAGGAGCATTGCGGTGGGCTTCCAGGGCGGCCGCATCTTTATATTGTTCGTAGAAAAGAAATTTGCGTGGGTCTTCAGTCGATTGATGGCCAACGTACATCAGGCATCCAGGCTCTTTGCGTGAATGCTCCTGCAGGATTTGGATGTACTCGCGGCACTTCGCTTCCATGCCGGGCTTCACCATCATGTCAACTTTTAGAACGATCATTTCGCTTTTGCGCCTTTCAGCGGAGCAGCTTTCTCAGCCGCGCCAATGATCTCCGCTTCGAATTCCGGCAACAACATTGTCTGGTCGCGGTCCGGGCCGGTAGAGACCATCCCGATTTTGGCCCCGCTCTCGCGCTCGATGAAGCGCAGGTATTCCTGGGCTTTCTTCGGCAGATCGTCAAAGCTGGCCGCGCCTTCGGTCGATTTTTTCCAGCCCGGCATCTTCTCGTAGATGGGCTCAACCTGCTCAAATCCCGTGGCCAGCGCTGGGACTGAGTCAACCTTCTTCCCTTTGACCTTGTAGCCAATACAAACAGGAACTTCATCCAGCACGTCCAGCACGTCAAGCTTGGTAACCACCCACCAGTTCACGCCATTGATCATCTGCGCATAGCGGAGAAGCGGCAGATCGATCCAGCCGCAACGGCGGGGACGGCCGGTGACTGCGCCATATTCATTGCCGCGCGCTCGAAGCTGATCGGCAAGCGGGCCTTCCACCTGGCTGGGAAACGGACCGCCCCCAACGCGCGTGCAATACGCCTTGGTTACGCCGATGACATTTTGGATCGCGTTGGGAGGAACTCCGGTCCCGGTGGACGCGCCGCCTGCGGTGCAGCTTGATGACGTAACAAACGGATAAGTTCCATGATCGATATCAAGCATGGTGGCCTGCGCGCCTTCAAACATCACCGATCCGCCTTCCGCCAATGTATGGTTCAGTAAAACGGCGGTATCGGCCACAAACGGCGCAATCTGCTTGGCGGCCTCTGCGTATTCGGCGTACATGCTGTCAGCATCGAGCGGATCAGAGTTGAACAGCGCGTGCGCAATCATATTTTTTTCACGGCAGGCGTTCTCAATCGTACATTTCAGCAGCTTGGAGTCAAGCAAATCGGCGACGCGCAGTCCGCGGCGGCCCATTTTGTCTTCATACGCCGGGCCGATGCCGCGTGATGTGGTGCCGATCTTCACTCGTCCCGGCGCGTTTTCCGCTCCCATTTCAATCATACGATGGTAAGGCAGGATCACGTGCGCGCGGTTGGAGACAAAAAGGTTTCCATCCACCTGCACGCCGGCATCGCGCAGCATTTTTACTTCTTTCAGGAACGCCAGCGGATCAAGCACCACGCCGTTGCCGATTACCGAGCGGCAGCCCTTGCGCAGTACGCCGCAGGGCACCAACTGGAGGACAAACTTTTTGCTCTTGATGATGACCGTGTGCCCGGCATTATGCCCTCCGGCATAACGGGCCACGATGGAAAAATTGTGCGATAAAACATCGACAATTTTGCCTTTGCCTTCGTCGCCCCATTGGGCGCCCACAATCACTGCTGTCTTGCCGCGCTTCACTGGAAATGCACACTCCTCGCCCGTAACTGTTTTTCGCAGACTAAAAAGTAATCCTGGGAAATCCGGACGGGAAAGTTTCTGTTACTGATAGATTTTAACAGAGAAGAGCAAGGTCGTGACTGGCAGAATCGGGGCCACGGTGACGCGACTCTGCCAGCCAAAGCAGCAGTTATTTACTGTTGTGGCTTGCCAAGGTTGAGCATCCAGTTGATCCCAAACTTGTCAGTGAGCATTCCAAAGCGCGCGGCCCAGAACGTCTCCTGTGGCGGCATCTTAACATTGCCCTTGTCACCAAGCGCGGCGAAATACTGGTCGACTTCCTGGGCGCTATCGCAGTCGAGACTGATAAAGAAATTGTCGCCTTGTGTAAAAGACATGCCTGGCCCGTTGTCTGACGCCATCAGAACTGCCTTGCCCTTTGTGAGTCTGGCGTGCATGATCCGGTCCTTGGTTCCTTCAGGTGCTCCTTCAGGACAGGCTTCAGGCATGTCGCCAAATTTCATCAATTGCAACTCAGCGCCAAGACACTTTGCGTAAAATTGCATGGCCTCTCCGCAGTTTCCATTGAATATAAGATATGCATTAAGTTCTTTCATAACTCCTCCATTTCAATTTGGTTTCATCTCGAGAATTCACACGTTAAGCAGTGATCTGTAACCTTTATCGTTGC
>JBARNL010000840.1:0-2685 GCA_049802955.1 Candidatus Angelobacter sp. | reverse complement strand
GTCCGCTGAAGTCGAGAGCGGCCAGCCCCAATGTTTCATCCATGGGCATCAGAAAATATCCGGCGCGCATGATGCCGCGCTTATCGCCTAGCGCCTTGTGGAATGCCTCACCCAGCGCGATGCCCACGTCTTCCACGGTGTGGTGCTGGTCCACGTCAAGGTCTCCCGTGGCCTTCAGCTTCAGGTCGAAAGCCCCGTGCCGGGCAAAAAGTTCCAGCATGTGATCAAGAAAGCGGATGCCGGTGGAAACTTCATAACGGCCGCCGCCCTCGATGGTCAGCGTGAGTTTGATCTGGGTTTCCGTGGTGATCCGCTCAATGGACGCTTTTCTCATCGTGCTGCCTGATTTGCCGTGGGAAGTTGCGACAGCACCTGCTTTAATTCGGTGATCAGCCGATCCATCTCTTGTTGCTTACCAATGGTGATGCGCACGCAACCTTCGCAATCGGCGCGGTCGCGCAGGGACATGCCGCGCGCGCGTAATGCGTCAAGAATGATTTTCTTCTCTTCTCCAAAGCGGCAAAGAATGAAATTGCCGTGGCTGGGCCAGCACTTGAAACCGGCTTTTTCCAATTCCTGGTGCAGCCATTCCCGGCTGGCGATGACCTGCGCAACGTAGTCGCTGACAAACTGGCGATCCGCCAGAGCTTCAGCCAAACACTCAATCGCAAATGCGTTCACGTTGAAAGGAGAAGCCATCCGCCGCAACACCGACATTTGCTCCTGATGGCCGACCATGACGCCCAATCGCAATCCGGCCAGTCCATAGGCTTTGGAAAATGTGCGTGCGATGAACAGATTAGGCAGCTTGCCTACTTCGTCGAGCATGGTCTGGCCATAGAAATCAAAGTAAGCTTCATCCAGCAGGATAGCTGCATCGGGCGCGGCCTGGATGATTTGCATGATGCTCTCGCGCGGCACATCAATACCGGTAGGATTATTGGGATTGCAGATCACAACGATCCGGGTCTTGCTGCTCAATGCATTGAGTATGCCTTTCAGGGGAAAGCTGAAATCGGGTCCCGTGGGCACGCGAACGACTTTTGCGTTCTCCATCTGGGCAAACACTTCATACATGCCAAAGGTCGGAACCACAACGACGATTTCGTCTTGCGGTTCCAGATAGGCGCGGCAAAGAAGATCAATGCCTTCGTCGGCGCCATTGGTGAGTAGCAGTTGTTGTGGCGAGACGCCCAGAAAATCCGCCACCAGTTTTTCTCCAGCCTCGCGTCGCGGATACTGCGCCAGTGTGCGCGCATCCATGCTATTTAATTTCGCCAGGACACGCGGCGAGCAGCCCGTGGTGCTCTCATTCATGTCCAGGCGGAGTTCAGTTGTGGGACTGCTGAGCGGAGAATGGTATTCGCGCATTTCGCGGACGCACTGGCGCGCCTTAAGCATTGGCTGACCTCACTCGAATAGATTCTGCGTGGGCCTTCAGGCCCTCGGCTTCCGCCAGCGTGATCACGGCGGAAGCGATACGGTCCAGTCCATCGCGTGAAAGCTGCTGGACAGAAATGGTCTTAACAAAATCCTGCACTCCGAGTCCACCCCGAAAGCGCGCCGCACCGCCCGTGGGAAGCACGTGATTGGGGCCGGAAGCGTAATCGCCCGCCGCCTGCGGAGAATAGTCGCCAATGAAGATCGATCCCGCATTGCTCACATGCGCCAGGTCTTCTTCATTCACGGTGAGGTGCTCGGCGGCAATGCGGTTGGCAAATTCCAAGGCTTGCTCGTGAGAGTCGACTAGAAGAATTGCGCCATTTTCCTTGAGGGAAACCTTGGCGATCTGATTTTGTGCTGCGGCAAGCTTTACTTCGACAGCTACCTTGTCCGCCAGGGCAGATGCTGACGTGATAAAAACGGCCAGCGTGTCCGGATCGTGCTCCGCCTGGGCGATCAAATCGGCGGCGATGAAGCGCGGATCGCCGCGCTCACTCACAATCACAACTTCGGTTGGCCCAGCAAGAAAATCTATGCCGCAATCAAACGCGACAAGCTTTTTTGCGGCGGTCACAAACAGATTACCGGGACCAACGATCTTGTCGACTTTCGGGACTGTCGCTGTGCCATAAGCCAATGCGGCAATGGCTTGCGCTCCGCCAATTCGGTAGAACTCGCGCACGCCAAGGAAATGCGCGGTAGCCAGAGTTTCCGGCGCAGGTCGCGGAGACACAACACGGATATCCTGAACGCCTGCCACTTGGGCGGGAATCACCGTCATGAGCATGGTAGAAGGCAGCGGATAACGCCCGCCGGGAACGTAGCAGCCGGCAGACTGCAATGGCCGCACCACCTGGCCGACGTTAATGCCCGGCGCTATGGCGTTGCGCCACTGCTGCGGTTTCTGCCATTCGCAATACTGCCTAATGTTGCCAGCCGCAATTTTCAGCGCCTGCTTAAAGTCATCCGGCACCGCGCTCCATGCCTGCTCAAGTCCTGCCTCCGAAACACGAAGCGGCTGCCTGGTTTGTAATCCATCCAGTTTTTCCGCGTAGCAGCGCAAAGCCTTGTCTCCATTTTTACGGACATCGGCCACGATCCGCCCCACCGTTTTTTCTACGCGAGCCAGATCGGCAGCGCCTCTTTTTTCAAGCGCCCGAACAAAGATCTCGGCTTTGCGTCCGAGCAGGGTACGCATTACAGCACCACCTTGTTCAAAGGATACTCAACAATTCCTTCGGC
>JBARNL010000839.1:0-2330 GCA_049802955.1 Candidatus Angelobacter sp. | reverse complement strand
GTCAAAAAGCCAAAGAAAGCCGCCAAAAAGATTGCAACCATCAAGTCTCTTGTCCCAACCGGCGGCTGGGTTCCGCCAATGCATCTGTTACGGGCCACGACCCGGTAAGGCATGCCAGCAGATAAATGCCGCCGACAATCGCAAACCCTTGCGCCAAACCCCTGTTATGGGCCACCGTGCCTACAATAAAAGAGAATGCCAGTTGCATCAGCGTGCCCAGAAAGTAAAACGTATTCTGTACGCGTCCCATGAAATGCTTTGGCACCAACTCCATCATGGTGCTGGTAATGGCTACGCCTCCCAGCGCGCGGCAACAACCCATCAGGCAGTAAACCGCCGCGCATACAACTAAAGCCATGCCTACCTTGAGCGACGCAGAGACAATGAGCGCACCGTGGATGTATGACCCAAGAAACGGCAGCGAGATCAAAGAAAGGCTCAGCAATCCCATGGAAATTCCCACCGCGCGGCGATGTCCGGTGCCGCGTATGAGCGCCGGAGTATAAATCGCGCTCATGAATGCGCCAATCGCCCAACCGGCATTGAGCCAGCCGTAGCCGACTGCGCCCGATTTTAAAATGCGGTCGCTGAACGGCGCGGTGATCACGCCCTGCGTCAGCATGCCGCCGATGAACAATGCCCATGCAATGCCCAGCAGCAGCAATCGCGGACGCAGCTTGATATAGCCGATTCCCTCTTTTAATTCATGAACAAACTTTGCCACGGCGCTGTCATGCACCATGGTTTCTTCAGCTATTGCTACTGTGTGCTTCCCTTTGCGCACAAACAGATAACAGAGGAATGACAGCACGTAACTTGCAAAGTCGATGAAGAGGACGCCGTGAAGGCCGATCTTGTTGTAAACGAATCCGACAACCGCCCCCGCCACCAGCCATCCGCCTTGCACGCCTGCCAGCAGAAAGCTATTGGAATGCACAAATTGCGAATCCGGCGTTAGTTCCTGGATCAGCGCGTTGATGGTGGGCCAGAACATCCAGAAGCCCGCCGCCACAATGACGGACATCAAATAAACTTCCCACAAGGTGGCCACGCCGCGATAAGCCAGCACCGCCACGCACAGAATCACCAGGCCGCGTACCGCGTCCAGCACCATGAGCAGGCGGCGCCGGTCTTCGCGGTCAATCATCACGCCGGTAAACGGCAGCATCATGAGCGCGGGGATGGTTTGCAGCATCAGCAGCGTTCCCAGCGCCATTTCTGAATGCGTTTTTTGCAGCACAAACCAGGTCACACCCGCCGAGTTCATGCCGCTGCCGGCCATGGAGATCAAATTCGCGGCAAAGATCAGCCGCATTCCGCGATGTTGGAGAATGTTACGCACGTCTACTCACTTTAGCATCCCGTGAAATCGCGCAAACGCCTTGCTCTGCCGCCTGCAAGCCTGCAATAATTTCGTCAATGCAGGGCCGCCGCTTACGTGCCGTCTCCATCATCGCGATTTCCGCCGCTGCTCTTGTAGCTGGCGCTGCCATGCGTGAAGTGGTGAAGCCGTTTTCCGTCTATCACGATGGCGACGATCTTATTTTCACGCCTGAAACGGCGGGCCATCATCGGATGGCCAGCGTGGGCCCGTGGAACCTGGGCGAGCGCGTGGCTGAAGATAAGCCTATCGATAAGCGCCTGAATCTTTATTTTGTGTCGCCCGGAATGCAGTATCGCGCGCAAGGAAAATCCGAGTACGACCATAACCTGGTCATCAACAAATACACCGTGGACGGCAAGCCGCGTGACTGGGACATCTTCTGGTGCTTCATCCTTGATCCCGCGTTGCGGCCTGATCTGCGCAGCGAACGCGAACTGTTCATGGGCAAGCACCAGACGTTTCGTCCGGCAACGCTGTTTGAGTTCAAAGACATTCCTTCCCACGCGCTGATGGCGGAGCGGCTCAGCATAAAATCCATGGCCGACCTGCGGCGCTTCCGCCGTGCCGATGGGTCGTTGCCCCGCCTGCTCATTCTTCCTGCTCGGCTCGCCGTGCGCGCTACCGCTGCGGTCCCGGGCGCTGTGCCACGGCCGACGCCGAGATAGCTCTTCAGTTTGTCATCCTGAGCGAAGCGCCGGAAGAATCTTTTTTCGCTGAAAAGTGAAAGACGCGCAGTCGAAGGATCCCGGTCCAGCAGTTTGTAACAATGCTGCGTCAGGGAATTCTACCGAGACAGCTTTGTACGAACGCATTGATGCATGGAGACGGACACATAGCTGAGAGCCTTCGACTTCGAACTGCGGCGTTTTGGGCGGTTCTCCGCTCAGGACGGCAAAGGGCGCTAGATACAGCGCCTCCATTTATACTGAGTCTTAAATCTTTCATT
>JBARNL010000838.1:0-4286 GCA_049802955.1 Candidatus Angelobacter sp. | reverse complement strand
TGCTTATGGCGATTGGGTTGGAGGCCACGATTTCGAACACCGCCGCGACCGTCTGCGCGCATTAGTTCTGCTCATGCGTTGGTCTGGTTTGGCCATTAAAGATGCGGTTACGCTTGAGCGCAGTCGCATCAGTGCGGATGGAAGCGTTTTTCTGTACAGGGCCAAAACAGGCGTACCGGTCTATGTTCCTTTGCCTCCTCATGTACACCAGCACTTGCGTTCTCTACCCAGCGAGAACCCACGTTATTTCTTCTGGAGCGGCAATGGCGACCCTGCAACCTGCAAACGAGGATGGACTCGCGCCCTGGCGCGGCTCTTCAAGTTGGCCAACATACAGAAACCCGACAAGACGCCCAAACGGTGTCACTCTCACATGTTCCGCGACACCTTTGCTGTCGAGTTGTTGCTCGCAGGAGTGCCGATTGATCAGGTTTCTCTACTGCTGGGCCACAGCAGCGTGAAAGTAACTGAAAAGCACTACGCGCCATTCGTGAAGGCACGACAGGAACAGCTCGCTCAATCAGCCCGGAAAGCCTGGGAAACTGATGCGGATCCTCGTTCACCCAAAGCGCAGAAACGACGCCAGAATCAGAACGGCAATCGCAGCAGCCGTGACCATACCCGACTACCTGCTAGCCATGATCTAACCGGCAATGCGCAGCCGTCGATGGACGCGTAACATCACCGACTCAGGAATACGCAACGTGGTATACCCGCGCTTAAAGCGTGTTTCTTGGCTGCCCCACTGCAAAACACCTGGCTCATTCTCGAATATGCGCCGGATGGTCTTCTCACTCAGGCTCCAGAGTCTCGCCAGTTCACCAACCGAGTAATGGCGTTCTACTCCCGGATCTGGCGTCGGCGGATCTGAACCGGGCGCATCCAAATTTCCGGAGTAAGCCCTGCCATTCGGAAATCCGTTGGTTTCAGAAATCAGCCGCGCTGTGCTTTGTCTTGTTCCCATAACCTTATGTTCTTTTCTTGAGCCAATCAGACCATCGAAGGATCAAACCGAACAGCGCAACCAACTCGAAATGAGGGTATGACGCCCGTAGCCGCCAACTTATAAATGTGCTGTTGTGTCAGTCCAAACAATTGCGCCAGATCTTGGGCCTTAAGCGCAGTCTTTCCTTCTTGCAATCGATGAATAAGATCTGACGCGGCGCTTTCTGGAGTGCTCCCGCCTTTCTTGCTTCGCTCCCGGCTCATCGGTATCTCCCGACTTTCTTTTAACCCGATCTGATACTTCGGTCAAAAAAGCTGTTTGGAGGGAAATTTGACCGAATTTTGGTTCGGCCTTACGTTCTTCCCGTCCGGACAGAACTCCAAGTCTGCTCGGACAGGAGAAGGACGTTGTTTTCGTCACCCCAACAGGCCCTGGAGGCGCTCGCCTCAGTCGGTTACATCATCGATGAAATTACCGCTACGGTTGTGTATCTGGCTGCCTAGCTGAACAAGCCGATTCTGAAAGAAGGACCGCCGGGGAGCGGCAAAACTCAACTCGCATATGCAGTTGCAGAAGCTACCGGAGCAGAAATCGAGCGCTTGCAATGCTATGAGGGGATCAATGAAGAAAAAGCCATCGGCAAGTTCGACGAACCCCTGCAACGGTTGGCGGTTGAACTCAGAGCGAAGTCCGGATCGATTGAATGGGAAGCACTGCAGCGGGAATTACACAGTGAAAAGTTCTTTAGCGCCGGTCCTCTCCTGCGAGCGCTTCGTCACTCGCGACCGTGTGTGCTCTTGATCGACGAACTCGATAAGGTTGATCAGGCGTTCGAAGCTTTACTGCTTGAACTGCTCAGTGTTTGGCAGTTGAGCATTCCGAAACTCGGATTGATCAAAGCAAATAGCATTCCCTTCGTGCTCTTGACTTCCAATGAGGAACGCAGGATCGGCGATCCATTAAGACGGCGAAGTTTCTACTTGCGCGTCGAACACCCCACGCCACAGCGCGAAGCCAAAATCCTTCGCTTACGGACACCGAATCAAAGCGCGGAATTTCATCGAGGGATGGCCGGGCTGGCGAAAACGCTTCGCGGCTGGAGCCTGGAAAAACCACCATCTATTTCGGAAATGCTGGATCTCGCGCAGGCCCTTGAGGTGCTTGGTGAAGAGCGCATTACAGCGGAGATGCGGGACATTTTGCTGCCGCTGCTGGCAAAGACAGAAGCGGATCGGAAAAAGCTGCTGTTGCGCGATGGATGGGCCAGCCTGGTCTACGACGCTCAGCAGTACAGCGCAGAGGCAATTGAGTAATGAGGTGGAGCGCTTTATTCCTGTGCCTGTTTGCTTCGCATTTGTGCTGCGCCGGACAAATCGACGAGCAAAAGCGCGAAGCAGAATACTACGTTGCCGCCTACTCCCGGCATTACAACGTGCCGGTGGAATTCGTTCGCGCTGTGGTTGAGCAGGAGTCGGGATGGAAGAGATGTCCAGTGTCGTCGAAAGGAGCAGCCGGTCTAATGCAGCTCATGCTGGGTACGGCGGAACGCCTGAATGTCCGCAATCGCTGCGACATCAACCAAAACGTCTCCGGCGGTGTACGGTATCTGGCGTGGCTCATGAACAAGTTTCATGGAGATCTGAGATTAGTTGTAGCCGCCTATTATGCGGGCGAAAACACCGTTCAGCGACGTGGGCTGTCCTACTCAAATCCAAATGTAGTGAGCTGTGTGGCAAGCGTGCGTGAACGCTTTGCCCGACAGCAGAAGTTTGGGAGCGCGAGTATTCGGCGTACTCCCAGGAGAACACGATGAGAGTGCACTTAATCGTTATTGTTTATCTGATGGCAGGAATAAGCGTGGCGCAGACGCCAACCGGCCAGATTGTCCCCACCGTTACAACAGCACGAGTCGAAGACGGATCAGTTACTGTGTTGCACCTTGCGCCTGGGTACGCAACTTCGGTCAGGCTCCCAGAGGAGATCAGCTCCGTCGTCATTGGGAATCCTGCCAGCTTCAAGGCTGAGCATTCGGAGGCTGAAGCGCGGCTCGTTTTCTTCAAACCGACGACCAGCCAACCCACCGAAAGCAATGCTCTGATTACCACGAAGTCAGGGCAGGAGATCAGTCTGCATCTGGTGAGCGTCGGCAAAGGTGCTGCCGATGCGCGGGTTGATTTTCTGGTCGAATACCGGCCATCACAGAGCGTCGTGATCAGCCCTGAGAAGCAGAGTTTTCTCATCGCGGATACTCTTCCGGTTTCTTCGACAGCTCTCGCCGTTTCTCCCAGCCAACCAGATAGGCCGGACCCACTGGCCAAACAGCTTGAAAAACAGAAGGTCCTTCCGTCGCCGGCATGGCAAGGCAAAGAGTTGCTTGTGGCTTTGGGTGAATCTCTGGAGATGAACCATCAAACAATTCTCAGCTTTTCGGTTCTGAACGACTCAAAACGTGTGATCGAACTGCTCCCACCCCAGCTTGAACTCACGGGAACAGCGCACGGCAAGGGAGGCAAGCGAATCAAAGGGGATCCAGTCGCGATCTCGGACTACCGCATGACCACACGGCGGTTGCAGCCAGGTGAGCGTGCCGACGGCGTCATTGTTTTTGAGCGGCCAAGCTTCAAAGAGTCAGCCGAAAAGTTGCAGCTTCAGTTAGCACAGGCAGAGCAGGTGGATCGGCCCATTTTGTTGCCAGTTCCATTTATCGCCAGCAGCCAGGGAGGTGTGCAATGAAACCGGCTGATCAGAACGGATTCGGGAGTACACAGGCTTTGGAGGAGATCCCGCAGCAAACCACTTCCAGCAATGCTCCGCCAAGTGTAAACGGCAATGTGCCGTTCGTGTCATCGAAGGACAAGCCGAAGTCCATCTTGAAAGAGAATGGCCGGCTGGTGTTCGTGGGAGCAGGTATTGTGCTGGTGCTATTGTTGTTAGCCTTTAATGGTATCTCGCGTCACTCAATACCTGCGCAGAAGAACTCTGCTGCAAAGCAACTACAGTCAGCAAAACCAGATAATTCTGTCGCGGTATCGAGCGTAACGCCGATACTCGATGCTGGGCGTTCACCGTCCCCTCAATCCGTTTTATTTTCGAGAGAATTTATTTGACGTCTCTAGGGAGCCCGCCTATTATCTTCTCGTACTTTTACCCAGCGAAATCTCCTTACTCAGGCCCAGTCGTGTACGCGAGGACGATCCGCCACAAACGATCCACTTCTAAATTCAGAGTAGTAAAGGAGCATCATGCCGATTACTTTCGCCAAACTACAGCAGTATCTCGATGCCGTCGCGGGCAACGCCACACTTGATCCTGCGAATGCTCCGCATGGGGTGTTCTGGCA
>JBARNL010000837.1:0-2948 GCA_049802955.1 Candidatus Angelobacter sp. | reverse complement strand
TTGGAGATCCACAGATGGTTCTTCGCCCCCGCCCAAACCGCGGTCAGTCCGTCAGGAGAAAGCTGGATGTCTTCGCAATCCTCTTCCGCACAGCCCATATCGCCCAGCAGGCGCGGCTTGCCCGTTTCCACGTCGGCGGCCCACACCTGCTGCTTGGGCTCTTTTATCTCCGTAGTGGGATTGGCAACGTGGCCTTCACTGCTCACTTCAGACCCGCGCGCATAGACAACCGTTTTGCCGTCGGGCGTGAGCTTTACGGCAAAAATGTCCTGGCCATCGTCACCCTGATAATGCGTCACCTGCCGACCGGCAAAGTCCGGCGCGTCCGCCACCCAGACGTTGCGTTCGCCTCGGCTGTCAAACACCCAGGCAATGCGGTTGGCCTTGCTCGCAGAGGTCAGCGCCGTCGGAAACGGCGAACTCATTACCTGTTCCAGAGTAAAGCTGGGTCTGGCAGAGCTGGGCTTACCAGAATCAACGTGAGTAGAGCTGGTTTTTTGCGCGATGGAGAAAGTTGCAAAGACAAGTACGAGCAGAACGAATCGAAGGAATTTCATACGCGCGACATCATAACAGCCCGCGCGGTCTATTTCTGCAGCCGCAGAAAGCTCTCAGTGCGGCTTTTCCGGATAGCCGCCCACCAGCCCAGCGCAGGCTTCCACAAACTGCTGCTCATCGAAATTGAAGGTATTGGCAAAATAGCTGTTGATGTCAATCACGCCGAAAAGCGCGCCTCGGGTAAAGATAGGGACTACCATTTCAGATTTCACCAGCGCCGAAGAAGATTTATAGCGCGGATCGGCTGCCGCATTGTTTACCACCACCGTTTTCTTTGTGGCAGCGGCATCGCCGCACAGGCCTTTATCCAGGGACACGCTTTCATGCGGCTCAAAGCTGCCTACATGCGGCCCCAGGTTCAGGTTTCCCGGACGCGTCTTATCCACCAGGTAAAATCCCACCCAGTTATAGCGCGTCATGGTGTCATGCAGCCGCTGCACGATATGGTCCATCAGCGCGTCCAGCGTGCGCGCGGACTGCGCCACGTATCCGAAGTCTTTAAGCAATTCTTGATGTTTCGACATTCGCTTGCACGGGCCACGGAGCCATGCACGGCCCTGCTGCTTTTATATAGTCAGCAGCCACGCCAAACAATGTCATTGTGGGTTACTCCGCGGGTACGAAAGCAACAGCCTATCCGGAGATTGGACAGCGACTTCAGTCTAGCGCTGCGTCTCCATATACTTCCCTACCAGCTGCGCCACGTCCTCCGCAAAGGTCTGCTCCGGTTTGGTAAACGTATTGGTGAAATAGCTTTCAATATCCAGTTCCGCCAGCAGCTCATTTTTGGCCAGAATCGGAACCACCATATTCGCCTTCACAATTTCAGATCCAGAAAGATAGCGCGGATCGTTGGCTACGTCGTTCACAACCACGGTCTTTTTCGTGCTGGCTGCGGCGCCGCACAGGCCTTTGTTGAGCGGGATGCGCGCGTTAGGGCTGAAGCTGCCCACATAAGGACCCACCACCAGCATTCCCGGGTCGGCCTTGTCCACCAGGTAAAATCCGACCCAGTTATAACGTGAAAACTCATCATGCAAGCGCTGTGATATGTGCGTCATTAAGGCCGTTGCGTTCGCCGTGGTATCGGCAAATATTCGGAACTCCTGGAGGAGTTCCTGGTGTTTTGACATTTTAGTTTTCCTGGGCGTGCAAAAAGATTGCCCTTGTTATACATGCAAAGCTATGCATTTCAAAGCCGCCATTCAGCAGTATTATTTTGGGCCGCGGCCATCTGCTTGCATCAAACCGCTGGATTACTTATCTTTCCGCCGCGCGTCCAATTTGAAAACATCCGCTCCACCCTTTACCCTTGACTGGGACAGCCTATGAAGATTTCTCATTTCCGCAAGCTTGTAATTGCCATTGCATTTTTCTCCATCGCTCTCACGCTTACCGCGCAGGACATTGCTTCTTTTGAAAAACGGATCACCGTAAAGAAGCTGGCCAATGGCCTCACAATCGTCCTGATGGAGCGCCCTGAAGCGCCGGTGTTTTCGTTCTATACCCGCGTCAACGCAGGTTCAGTCCAGGAAGTTCTCGGCATCACCGGCCTGGCCCACATGTTTGAGCACATGGCTTTCAAGGGCACGCATGAGATTGGGACAACGAACTGGCCGGCGGAAAAAGTGGCGCTGGAAAAAGTGGAGACCACCTATGCCGCTTACCTGCATGAGAACCTGAAGGAAGTTGGCCGCGACCAAAAGAAAGTCGTCGAGCTTGAAAAAGCCTGGCAAGCGGCCGTAGCTGACGCTGAACAGTATGTCATCCCGAATGAGTTCGGCGAGATCGTGGAGAGCCAGGGCGGAGTCGGTCTGAACGCATCCACTGATCGCGACGAAACCACTTACTTCTACTCGTTTCCAGAGAACCGCCTTGAGCTGTGGGCTTACCTGGAGTCACAGCGCTTTCTGGAGCCGGTGATGCGTGAATTTTATAAAGAGCGCGACGTGGTATATGAAGAGCGGCGCATGAGCGTTGACAGCTCTCCCCAGGGCCGCCTTCTGGAACAGTTTCTGCGGGCCGCGTTTATCGCGCACCCATACGGACGTCCGGTGATTGGCTGGCCTTCTGATTTGCGCGCCTTTTCTGCCACTGACGCAATCAACTTCTTTAAAAAATATTACGTTCCTGCCAATATGGTGGTCACCGTGGTGGGTGACGTAAAGGCCGCAACCGCTATGCCGATCATCGAGAAGTACTTTGGCCGCATCCCCGCGCGCCCCGCTCCCGATCCGCTGCGGACAAAGGAACCCCCGCAACAAACCATGCGGACCATTTTGATTCATGACCCCAGCCAGCCGCTGTATGTTGAAGGCTACCACCGCGGAGACTTCCGCGATCCTGACGATCCGGTATATGACGTGCTGGCCGACTTGCTTTCCAAAGGC
>JBARNL010000836.1:0-1772 GCA_049802955.1 Candidatus Angelobacter sp. | reverse complement strand
ACTGAAAGCGTGGAAGTAACCACAACCGCGCCGCTCATTGAATCCACCAAGACCGATGTCTCTACCAATATCACAAACCTCGACATGGAGAGGCTGCCCACGCTTGCAGGCACCGGCGGCAGCGTGAATGATTACGCGCAGCTTGCGCTTACGGCTCCTGGTGTAAAGTCTGATACCAGCGGCCTCACCACCGATCTCATCGCCCCAGGTTCTATCAACAATCGCGGCAATCTCTATAACGTGGATGGCGCCAACATCACTGACCAGCTCGTTTCTGGACGTGACAGCACAGGCGCCTCCATTGACGAAGTCCAGGAATTTCAAGTTTTGACCAACAACTACAATGCCGAATACGGCCAGGCTACAGGTCTGGTTCTAAATGTTGTAACCAAGTCCGGAAGCAATGCTATCCACGGCGATGGGCACATGTATTTCCGCGGAAGAAATCTGGCCGCTTCCGATCCTTTTTACAATGTAGGCATCCTTGGGGACCCTCGCTGCCCTGATCCAACGACCATTGATGGCTGTCCACGCGCACCTTTCCACCGCAAGGAAGGCGGCTTCACATTAGGCGGTCCGTTTAAAAAAGATAAACTGTTCTGGTTTACCAGCTATGAAATGAGCCGCCAGGGAGTCCCTCTCACGCTGACCCCTCCTGCAGCGCTTGGCGGCAATGTCACCGTACAGTCGCCGGTCAATAACCTGCTCTATTCGGCAAAAATTGACTACCACATCACAGACAAGCATCTGTTGACAGCACGCTACGCAGTGGACCGTCTCCGCGATGCCAACGTGATTGTCCAGACGGGAACAAACATCAGTCCAGATGGTCTCACCAGCAGCACGATTAACAATGCCAGTCTCAATGTGGGGTTGATTTCCTCGCTGTCGTCTAACCTGACGAATGAAGCCCGGTTTGTTTTTTACCGCTTTGTCACCGCGACGTCTGACGCTACCACCGCTCCCGGAATCATCCACACGGACCTTGGCGATGCGACAACAGGCGCTGATTTCTGCTGCCCCCAGGGTGGCTTACAGAAGCGGTTCCAGTACATTGACAACGTTACTTGGACCCACGGGAACCACACGTGGAAAACCGGCTTTAACATCAGCTACTATCCCTGGAACTCGCTCTTCCCGCAATTTCACTTTGGACAATACACCGCCAGCGGAACATCGGCTCCGTTTACCCCGACCAGTTTAACGATCGCGTTTGGCCCGGGCGAAGTGACCTCCAAAGACAACATTTACGGGTTCTACATTCAGGACACGTGGAAGATCACCCACAAGCTGACAATGAACGCCGGGTTGCGGTATGACTTTGAAGCGGGCGCATTCAAAGGCGGCAAGATTCCCGGCCCGAACGGCACCTGTTTCCAGGGTAACGGTCTGATTTCGGCCTGCTCATCTGACGGAAATAACTGGCAACCGCGCCTCGGGTTTACCTACGCTCCATGGGATAAGACGCTCTTCCGTTTGTCCTTTGCCGAGACAACAATGCTCGCCTTCAACAACGTAGTGCTGGATTCGCTTAACTTTGACGGCACGACGCTGAATACTGTAACCATCGACGGTTCTACACCCGCGGGCGCGGCGGCGTTGGCGGCTTTCCCCAACCTTCCGAGCCCCGCATTACTGGCGCCTTTTGCTCCGAATCCGGCAGGACCGTTCGGTCGCGTACGGCCCATCTCTGACCATCTAAAGAATCCGGAAATGCGTTCAGTAAATTTCGGTGTTGAACACCAGTTCACCAACACCCTGAAGGCAGGGGT
>JBARNL010000835.1:0-2103 GCA_049802955.1 Candidatus Angelobacter sp. | reverse complement strand
CCGATCCGGATCAGATAGTGGAAACAACCCTGGTGCTTCGTCGCGCCAATGAAGTGTCCGATGAGGACGTAATCAAGATGGCATCAAAACCCCTGGCAGATCGCAAGTATTTAACCAATCAGCAGTTGGCGGCGAGCCATGGAGCAAACCCAGAAGACATGGTCAAGGTGATTGAATTTGCCCATGCCAACGGTTTAGCCGTGGTGGAAGAAAATCCTGGCGCGAGAATCGTAAAACTTTCCGGTACCGTTGCGGTGCTGCAGAAAGCGTTTGGCGTGGATCTGAAGCTTTATGAGGATGAAACCGGCAAGCGTTCCTATCGTGGCCGCACAGGTGCAATTCATTTGCCTGATGAACTGAATCAGGTGGTGGAAAGCGTTCACGGTCTGGACAATCGCGACCAGGCCAAACCGCATTTTCGCATGGCGACGCCCAAGGTCCAGCCAAGACTGGCGACAACCCATGCTAAAACTGCGAAATATGCGAAGCCGCAAGCCACACCCCAATCTTTTACTCCAGCCCAGGTTGCCGCCGCCTACAACTTTCCTACTGACGCTACCGGAAAGGGGCAGACAATTGCGCTGATTGAGCTTGGCGGTGGATACAAAGCCACAGACCTGACAAAATATTTTAACCAAGTAGGCGCCAAGCCGACCGTCTCAGCTGTTTCAGTGCATGGCGCGACCAACCATCCAACCGGAAACCCGGATGGGCCGGATGGCGAAGTTGTTCTGGACATTGAAGTTTCCGGCGGGATTGCCACAGCGGCTCATATCGTCGCCTATTTTGCCCACAACACGGACAAAGGCTTTCTGGACGCGGTTACGGCTGCGATCCACGATCAAAAGAACCGTCCCTCAGTTGTGTCCATCAGTTGGGGGGGCGCTGAATCCAACTGGACGCAGCAATCGATGGATTCATTTAACGAAGTCTTTAAAGATGCAGCTATGCTGGGTGTGACCGTCCTGGCGGCTTCCGGAGATGACGGCTCGAGTGACGGTGTGACCGATGGCGGAGAGCATGTGGACTTTCCGGCATCCAGTCCATTTGTACTGGCTTGCGGAGGGACACGTCTCCTTGCAAACGGCAATACCATTACGGATGAAACCACGTGGGGCGGAATTCCGAGGGACGGAGCCAGCGGCGGCGGCGTAAGCGGACACTTTCCCACGCCTTCCTACCAGACTGGAACGCTGCCCGCGAACTTTAATGGACGGGGCGTTCCGGACGTAGCCGGCGATGCCGACCCTCAAACCGGTTATCAGGTGCTGGTGGACGGAGTGAGTACGGTAATCGGCGGTACCAGCGCGGTTGCCCCTCTGTATGCCGGGCTGGTGGCTCTGCTCAACGAAAAAACAGGAAGCCGCTGCGGTTTCCTGAACCCAGTGCTTTATGGCGCGTCGAGCGTGTGCAATGACGTTACTCAGGGTACAAATGGCTTCTATCATGCGGCCAGCGGCTGGGATGCCACAACCGGTTTGGGCTCCATCAAGGGAAAAGACCTGCTCACTCAATTCACCAAAACCAAGACCAAAGTTGCCTAAGATCCATTACAGTCCAGATCCGGAGGATACTTCGGGTCTGGACCATACGGCTTCTGTACACTGCTGGTTTTCTGCGGCGGCTGTTCTGCGCTGAACCTCTGCTTATTCTTTGCGCAAATTTTCATTCCGGCAAAATTTTTTCGGCAGGAAAATGATTACAATCATCCGATCGTTATTGCATTCTAAAGGAGGAGATCATGGCTGCACAGCCACAGACATTCCAACAGGAGAGCAGAAACATCAGCCAGGCAATTCTGCCGGAGTTCGACCACGAAATGGCCAACACACGCAAGTCGCTGGAGCGCGTTCCGGAAGACAAGTTCAGCTTTAAGCCGCATACTAAATCCATGGCGTTAGGCGAGCTGGCGACGCATTTGGCGACAATTAACCAGTGGGCTGAAGCGATTTTTGGTCTGGACAGGTTTGATGTGTGCACAGCGCCGCCTAACCCAGAATTTAAGACCCGGGCTGTAGTGCTGGCGTCCTTTGACAAGACCACGGCCGCGGCACGTAAGGCCATCGTGGATTCCACTGATGCTCATTTCATGCAGCCCTGGAC
>JBARNL010000834.1:0-3121 GCA_049802955.1 Candidatus Angelobacter sp. | reverse complement strand
ATATTGCTCGTCCGCTTGCACCATCACTCGATAGGAACGATTATTGAAATCAAAGTCGTTCACGTATTGCGATCCCATATAGATCTGCAGCGCGGAGGTGATCTGCGAAAATGGAACGTTCAGGCTTTTGGCCTTTTCGCGATCAATGGTTACCACAAACTGCGGATCGCGCGCTGTGAATGTAGTGAACAAAGGATGCGCCAATTCCGGCCGCGTGTTCGCCTTTGCGATCACCTGGTGTACCACGTTTTCCAAATCGTCCAGGGTGCCGCTGCCGGTTTGCTGCAGTTCATAAGCAAAGCCGCCAAACTGTCCTAAGCCCTGGATGGCAGGCGGATCAAAGGCGATGACCATTGCTTCATTGATGCTCATCAGCTGCCCGCGAAGAGTATTCAGCACGGCAAAAGCGCTGTGGTTTTTTCCGCCGCGCTCGCTGATGTCTTTCAGGCTGGCAAAGATAATGCCCTGATTGGCGGCGCTGCCGGTAAAGCTGAATCCCGGAACGGAGAATACGCCTTCAACGTCAGGGTTGGCGCTTACCATGGCCGCCGCGCGGTCCATGACTTTAGTGGTGTACTGCAATGACGCTCCGGGCGGCGCCTGCACAACCACAAAAAAGTATCCCTGATCTTCCTGCGGCACAAAGCTGGTGGGCACCTTCTGGTACACAAAATATGTCGCCGTCAGGCCCAGGATAAAGACCACCACAACCGCTGCGCGCCAGTTCGTGAGCCGGTGCAGGACCGATTGATAACCTGTTGTGCCGCGGTGAATGGCCGAATTAATGCCGGAGAAAAATCGGTTTTGCCGGCCTTCACGCGGGCGCAGCAGCAAACCCGCAAGTGCCGGTGAAAGCGTGAGCGCGTTGAATGCTGAAATCGCAATGGAGAACGCAATTGTCAGCGCAAACTGCTGATACAGTCGCCCGGTGCTGCCTGGAAACAATGACACAGGCACGAACACGGCAATCAACACCAGAGAAGTCGCAACCACCGCGCCCGTAACTTCGCGCATGCCAATCCGTGTGGCTTCGCGCGGATCGCGCACTCCTTCCTCAATATGGCGCTCCACGTTTTCAATGACCACAATGGCGTCGTCCACAACGAGTCCTGTGGCCAGCGTAATGCCAAACAACGTAAGCGTATTGATGGAGAAGCCAAAAAATTTGGCAAAGATAAACGTTCCCACCAGTGAAACAGGAATGGTGATAGCGGGAATAATGGTGCTGCGCCAGCCTTGCAGAAAAAGAAAAATGACGATGATGACAATCAGGATGGCTTCCGCCAGCGTCTTCAGCACTTCGCGAATGGATTCTCCAACGGCGCGCGTAGTGTCAAACGCCACCTGGTATTTCAGCCCCTTGGGGAAACGCTTGGCCAGTTGCTCGATTTCCGTCTGTACGTCGCGGCGCACCTGCAAGGCGTTGGCGTTGGAAAGCTGCATCACGCCCAGGCCCATCGCGTCCTGGCCGTTGTACCGGAGCTGGCCGCCATAACTTTCCGCGCCCAACTCCGCCCGGCCTACGTCGCGCAGTTCAATCAATGAGCCATTGGTCGCGCGCTTGATAACAATGTGCTCAAACTCTTTAGGATCGCTCAACCGTCCCACGGCGCGTACGCTGATCTGGTAAGCCTGGTCCGCTGGCGCCGGCGGCTCTCCCACTTGTCCGGCAGCCACTTGGACGTTTTGCTCGCGCAACGCGGCAGTCACGTCACTGGCGGTCAGGCCGCGCGCCGCCAGCCGTACCGGATCAAGCCACAGCCGCATGGAATACTTGCGTTCGCCAAAGATGATGACATTGCCCACTCCCTTTACGCGCTTAATGGCGTCGCGCACGTAAAGGTCAAGATAGTTGCTGATAAAAAGGTTGTCGTATTCCTTGTTGTCGGCATAGAAGCCGTAGGCCACCACAAATGAACCGGTGTTCTTGTTGATGCTTACGCCCGTTGTTTGGACTTCAATTGGCAGGCGGCCCAATGCGCTCGAAGCGCGGTTCTGTACGTCGACGGCGGCCACGTCAAGATTGCGGTCAAGATCAAAAGTTGCGCTGATGGAAGCCGATCCGTCATTGCCGCTGGTGGAACTCATATAGCGCATGCCTTCAGCGCCATTGATGGCCTGCTCCAGCAGCGTGGTCACGCTGGTTTCCACGGCCTGTGAGTTCGCGCCGGTGTAAAACGCGCTCACGCTTACCGCCGGCGGCGTCAGGTTAGGATATTGCGCTATTGGCAGCGTGGGAATACAAACGGCTCCGCCCAGCACTATCAGCAGGGAGCATACTGTGGCAAATACCGGCCTTCGAATAAAAAAATTGACCATGAATCCTACTTTTTTACCGCGGATCTGCGCGGATAAACGCAGATCAGGTATTTTCTAAACGTGCCTGAGCGGCGAGGCCTGCGCGTGCCGAGCCGCCCGTTTCGGGCGCAGAACAGATTCTTACTACTTAAAAAACGCTTCAGCGGTTTGGAGCGAAGCGACAGTTCTTACGACTGCGGCACCACGGGCATGCCGTCTGCCAGCATCTGTACGCTGGTGATAATGATTTTGTCGCCGGCATTAATGCCGTCGAGCACCACGTAATTGTTCCCAACTAGGTCACCCACCTGGATCACCCGTTGCCGCGCCACGGCTTGTTGTCCATTGCCTTCCGCCACAAAAGCAAACAGCTTTCCGCTCAGTCGCGTAACGGCGGTGATCGGAATCACCGTTGCTTTGCGCTCAGACCACACCACGCGCGCGTGTACCTGCTCGGCATTGCGGAACTTCATGTTCGCATTAGGGACCTGGGTTTTCACCAGCAGCGTTTGTGAGTCGGTGTCCACGTGCGGTGAGATAAAAGTAATTTTGGTGCGTGTCAGCGGCTTGCCTTGGTCGTCGACCAGGTCCACCGGCATACCCATTTTTAGCGCCCCAGATTTTTCCGCCGGAACGTTCAGGTAGGCTTCCAGCGCGCCGCCCTTGTCCACGGTTGTAAGCATGGTCTGGCTGGTCACATGGTCGCCCACATGGACTGGAATATCGCCGATCACGCCCGCGGCCGGAGCGCGCACCGTGTAATAGTGCAGTTGCACCTGCTGCTCGCGGATTCCCGCCGACACTGCTTCGGCGTCGGCGTTGG
>JBARNL010000833.1:0-3359 GCA_049802955.1 Candidatus Angelobacter sp. | reverse complement strand
GATTACATGTTCCCTCTTCAATGAACGCAACTTGCAAATAAAAAACAGCGGCCAAGTCTTGGAACTTGAACGCTGAACGAGGGTGCAAATTATCGGGCCGCTGCAGGATCTCCAATCTTTTCCTGATCAGTATTATCAGTGCCAGTGTTATCACGTGCAGGTTTTTCCGATTGCCTACCAGTACGTCAGGTTCACCTTGTCCAGCCAGACCGAATACGGTGCGCCAACGTGGTTGGAGTCTGATTGATAGGCGACATCCAGGCCGCTGTTGGAGCTTGGCGTGTGCTGCATGCTCAGGTTCACCAGGCTGCGTTTGCCGTTTAACGTCACCGCAGTAAAAATCTCGTTGCCGCCGGGCTGGCGCTGGAACTCAAACACCACGTGGTTCCAGGTTTTAGCCGCCGGAGTGGGGCAGATTGCGGCAGAGCCCACCCAGCGGTGGCCGATGTTGTCCCACATGCGCCAGGAATGCGCGGCCACATCGCACTGCGCGCCAATGTTATAGCGCGCGCCATTAGCGTTCTGTGTTACGTAGAATTCCAGCGCCTGCGCCACGGCTGGATTGTCCACGTAATAATAGAGATCGAAAAGAAAGTGCGTGGCGCTGTTATGCGCGCCCAGGGTTTTAAACCACAGCGCGGCTCCCCAGGGCTTGGTCCCGGAAAGCAGCGAGTATTTCGTGGACGAGCCGCTGACTGAAGGCGAGGCAATATGCTGCGTCAAGGAAAAATTCGCCATCGGAGTAACCGTGCAGGAGCCAAAGCACGTTTGCCATCCCGTAAGGTTCTGGATGCCCTGAATTGTTTGAGCAGTGGCTGGCAAGGTGGTGGCCGAAGCTGTTGCTGGGACGCTAACGCTGGATGCTGCGACCGGCTTCGGCACGGATGCTGTGTCTGCCACTTTGCCGCCGCATCCGGCAAGCGCGATCAAAGCTGCAAGGGCGATCAGGACAGGGATTCGGCGCAATATCTTTTTCACATCTCTCATTTTGTGAATTTCTCTCCGAGTGGCAGGTATAGACGATTTGGCGACCAGTGGAGTCTATACAGAAGCAGAGTAGATGCGGAAATTTTATTGGGCCTGAGCTTTGGGGTTAGGAAGAAGGAGTTACTCCGCTCCTTTAGTAACCCAAGCACCCCATTCTCCTGCTTCTTACAGAATGTGGATTCGAACTTTCTCACTATCGACATCGATCTGCACCGCAACCGCGTCCACTAAGCCACACGTAACCGGGCATGACTTTCAGTCGTACCCACAGGACTCGCGCGCAGCGGCGCGCGTATGAATGCTGTACCGCACCCACTCCAAAACGCAAACCCAGGACTCATCCTGGGCTTGTTGATCAGTATTAGTTGTTTGTATCCGATGGCGACGATGCCTATCACCCAATTACCTACCAGTAGGTGACGTTAATCTTATCCAGGTACACTGCAAACGGCGTTCCGGCGTTATTGGAGTCAGATTGGTATGCGACATCGAGCCCGCTGTTGGAATCGGCCGTATGTTGCATACTCAAATTCACTACGCTGCGCGTGCCATTCACCGTAACAGCCGTAAACATTAGGTTGCCGCCGGGCTGGCGTTGAAATTCAAAGGTCAGATGGTTCCAGGTTTTTGCCGCGGGCGCGGGACACGTTGCTGCGGATGCTACCCACTTTTTGCCGATGTTGTCCCACATGCGCCAGGAATGTCCGCCAGCAAGATCACATTGCGCGCCAAAATCATAGCGAGCGCCGCCGGCACTCTGGGTTACGTAGAACTCCAGCGCCTGGGCTGCCGCTGGATTGTCGACATAAAAATTGAGGTCGAATAGAAAATGGGTCGCGCTATTATGCGCTCCCAAGGCCTTGAACCACATGACTGCGCCAAATGGATTGGTTCCGGAAAGAAGCGAGAATCTGTCCGACGATCCGCTGAGCGAGGGGGAGGCAATCCCTTGTGTCAGAGAAAAATTGGCCGCCGGTGCTCCGGCACAGGAGAGCACGCAAGTCTGCCATCCGGTGAGCTTTTGAATGTCTGAGATCACCTGGGCATTGCTCGGCGCACCATTTGTCGGCGTTGGGCTGGGACTGGCGCCGGGACTGGGACTTGGAGTGGGATTCCCCACAGTAGGCGTGGATGTTGACGCTAAAGCTGCCGTAGATCCGCCGCATCCAGCAAGGGTAAAAGCGATAAGGGTTATAAAACCTGCAAGAGAAAAGACGACAAGACTCGGGCGTAGCAGTTTCTTCAGTTCTTTCATTCCGGGGAACTCTTTTCCGAGTGGCAAATTAGACGGTGACGTTCTGTGGAGTCTATATAGAAGCAGAGTAGATGCGGGAAATTATTAGGGTTGCGCCTTTGGAGTTACACAGATCGTCGTAGTTCCTCCCTAAAGGGCTTTTTTGCATACCAATTGATCGGGTTTTAAACCGCCATGATCCTGAATTACACGGTCAAATAGCGGACGTGATCTGGGCCTAAGTTCGAAATATGTATACGCCCGCATCTTATGGAGAAATGGACTTCTCGATAATGCCTGGCACGCTTTTCCCGATCGACAATTTACCTGAAGGTCTGCTCTATCAGCCTGATTTCCTGAGCCAAGCTGAAGAAGCCGAGTTGATTCGCATCTTCCGCGGATTGCCTTTTCAGGCATTTGATTTCCATGGGTACACGGCCAAACGCCGCGTGTTGGAATTCGGACTGGAATATGACTTCACTACGCGAAGGGCCACGCCGACCGAAAGTTTTCCGGAATTTCTCTTGCCGGTGCGCGAGCGCGCAGCGCAATTCGCCGGCATCTCAACTGCTGAATTGGTTGAAGGCATGGTGACGGAATATTCTCCGGGCGCGCCCATTGGCTGGCATCGCGACGCGCCGCAGTTTGGCACAATAATTGGCATTTCACTGGCCAGTGGATCGCGTATGCGCTTTAAACCATATAAGGCGGAAGGCAAGCCGGTTGCGCTCACGCTGGAGCCGCGTTCCATTTACGTGATGCGTGGCCCGGTGCGCTGGAAATTCCAACACAGCATTCCTGCCGTGAAAGAACTGCGTTATTCCATCACCTTTCGTACCTTGCGGAGCAAGGAAAGCAAGACTGAAGCTGCTTAGTTTATCGGTGCATCAACATCGGCCACCCACCATCAGACTTGGACGAAATGCTTCAATTCGGAACACGATTTAAAGGGTTAAGGCGCGATTTTTACTTTTTTACAGCAACCCTGCAAGTGCTCTGCTGGGTCATATCCAGCAACAACGCTCGTTGTTAGTCCCGTAAGGCAAAACTGGTCCTCCCCTGGTTTTGAGGGTTACATGCGCTCCGCTTCTGGTGGTAACGTCCTCTTCTGTTGTGGATCGTTTTTGTCCCACGCCGC
>JBARNL010000832.1:0-4802 GCA_049802955.1 Candidatus Angelobacter sp. | reverse complement strand
AGTTATCTCCGCCCCTTCCGGCAGCGCAATGTGAATTTCTTCTTCCGTTGTCCATGGCGAAGGCAGGACCAAATCCTGTGTACGCGTGCTGGAACCGGCAAGAGCTGCTACGTACGAGCGTGGCATCCATGACGAGCTGAGAGAAACCACACGCTTGTATTGCGGCGAATTCAATGCCCCCTGGAATTCCACGCTTACGCTGCTGGAAAGCACTTCAGCGCCGTGAACCGCAACACTATCAACTTGCACGCTGGGGAAAACTTCCGCCAGTTCGCGGCGGAACATATCCAGTTGTTGTTCGCGCACGGCCAGGTCGTGGCGCAATCCGGGCGCATCTTCACCCCGGGTAGTGGTTGAGCCGCTAAACTGGATCACGCCTTGCGCGGAAAGCTCACCCCGGATGATGTGCCGCGTGTAGTTGTCAGCTGCGCGACTCATGGGAATATGGCGAATCTGCGCTGCTCCGCTCAAGCTTACCGTTAACGATAATGCTCCCTGATCCTCCAGGGGCAACTCGCGTCCGGCGTACTCCGCCGTGCCATCGAGCCACAGGTCATATTTCGGCACGTACACAATAGCGTGATTAAAGACCGCAATGGAGGCAGGCTCCGCCACCACGTCACCCAGCGAGCGAGTACGAACCAGCGCGATCTCGGCTTCGATTCCCGCGGCCCGCAGCAGTGCGATCATCAAACTCGCTTTGTCTTTGCAGTCGCCAAAGCGCCGTGCGTAGATCTGCGTTACCGGATAGGGCTTGTAGCTGTAAATGCCAAACTCCAGCGCGACGTAGTGCGTGCTGCGCAGGACAAATTCCTGTATAGCAGAAATTTTTTCCTTGTCGGTGTGAAGGCCATTTGTCACTCTCGCCAGTTCGTCCTGAAGCGCTTGGTCCAGGGCAAATTGCGGACGCACCAGGTCCGCATACCACGAGCCAAGCTGCTCCCAATCCCCCATGGTAGAAACGTGGACGTAAGGAGAAGTCTCCGTTACGCCAGGGCTGCGCGGTTCGCGCGGCAGTGCAGGAATTGAGCGCGACTCCCACAGAAAGATCTGTGAGCCATCCCTGGCAGAAACGCTTGCGGGTGCGATTTTTTCAGCGTGGACAAAAATCTTCTGGGCCGCAGGCGCGATCAAAACATATCTCTTCAATTGTTCCGGCCCGCGGCCGGCAAACAACACCAGCTCACCGAAATACCCGCTGTACGGTGCGGACCGGCGCTTTGGCGCAAGCGAATACTCCAGTTCCACCACATCGCCCTTCTCCAGTCCGGCAAAGCGGAGCTGGTGCAGGCGCATGTCGTAATACATTGAAACCGGCGTATCGGCGTATTCACGATCTCCCAATTCCTGCGCATCCAGCACCAAGCCGTTTGGCTTCCAGGCCCGTGCATGGATCACCCGCAATTCTTCGGTAGAAGGCGAATAGCGGATGCTGCTGACACGGTGCGTATCGAGCGCAGATTCGGATCCGACAAAATACAGTTGCTGAACGTGTACACGGTCCAGCCCGCTGGCGAGAAGCTCCTGCACGCGAATAACAGCCAATGCCGTATCGGCCGGCGCTGGCGGATTGACGAATGTGTCCTTGACCAGCATTCCCGGGTCGACCAGATATTGAGCGTCCATCGCCAACATGTCAGGACGTGCGGCACTGGAAGCTTTTGCCATCTCCTGCTGTGCTTCGCGATCAAGGTGCAGGCTTTCATCCACCTGTGCCAGGCGGCGGTGCGCATCGGGGTTTTCTTCATCCAGCGCAACCAGCCGCAGCAGGGATTTCCTGCCGCCTTCTGCGTCGCCGCAATCGATTTGTACCTGCGCCAGCCGCGACCATATATCGGGCTGGTTGGGTTCAAGTCGTGAAAGAGCCATGTAATCCGCCTGCAGGTCATACTTCATGTGCCGGCGTTCATGAAAGCGGGCCAGCAGCTCAAGCTGCTCGCGATTGTCGGACGTTTCTGTCAGTACGGAAGCCGCCAGACGCGCGGCGTCGTCCAAAAGCCCCATCTGTTCATAGTCCAGAGCCAGCCGCGACTGCAGCCACAGTGGCCCAGGCCATTGCTTTTCCAGTCGGCGCAATTCCGGCAGCGCCTGCGACCGGAGTCCAAGGTTTAAAAAGAGACTGGCTCGGCGTTCGCGAATCACAAAATCATTCGGCGCGGCTTCCGCGGCCCTCGCTAGCACATCACGAGCTTTTTCCAGCTGCTGGCGACCGATGTAATAAGTAGCTAATTCCACGTTTAGCCGCGGATTGGAGGGCTCCAGCGACAGGCCGTTGCGTAGCGCGGAAAATTTGCGCAGAGGTTCATCCAGAAATTGTGCAACTCGCAGCCAGCGCGTTGCTGTTGGATTCATCCCGGCTGCCTGCAACATATGGTCAGCGGCTTCAGGAGAGCCGGACAAATGCTCCAGTTCGGCCAGAATTTCGTAAGACGCGCCAGTTCCGGCGGTTGCGCGGGCCTCCGCCAGAACGCGACGGCGTGATTCGTCCACGGCATACCAGTGCTGCGCCTGCGGTTGGGTTGGCACCTTGAAGGCACGGAGGTCGTCAATATAAGCGGCCGCTTCATTCCTGACGAGATCATTTTCCGCTGCCGATTGCCGGACATTCTCAAGGAAAAGCTGAACCTGCCGGCGACCATCGGCAAAGTCGCGCAAGCGGCGGACATGGTCCAATAATGCGAGTTTTTCCAGCTTGCCGGCTGAAAGCCACTGTGAGCGGATATTTTCCAGCTCCAGGTCGTAAGGGTTGCGAGATTGCGCGCCAAGCGCCAGGGACGACACTAGCAGACAAACCAGCGGCATGTGACGCAGCAGGTTTCGCATGACATCTTCCGGGGAATGAAACCTTAAACCTTTGCGGGGAGAATACGAGTGCCCCAGGCGGCTGTTTGGCCGCCTGGGGAGAATCGCAAATCAGTTAAGTCGCCTTCCTCTTTCGGCTCCGTTTCCCCCAGGTTTTTAATCTGCCGCAGCCGGAGAGTCAGCTCAACTCTTCTTGATTGGTTAAGGTAAGATAAGTATCCAGCTACATACGATTTCCAGCTATTCATCGAAAAACCTAGAGGCCCAGTTAAATAGACCTTAGGGAAGCGTAAGAGGTCTGACATCCCGCGGTTACCTGGGTTCATCAGACTGAACGAACTGGAGGTTTTTTGGGCCCCATGGCGCGTCTGCTGCTAACGTTGTTTCTTGCTGCAGGCATTGCTGTTGCCGCCAGGTCACAGGACCTCCATTTGAGCGAGCCCGGTTCGGCCGTGGTGCTTTCGCACTCGGCTTTTGCCCACGGTTATCGCCACGGTTATGAAGAGGGCTACCACGTAGGCAATACGGACGTCAGCCTGGGAACTTCGCCGCGCCGCAAAATTAAGGATTTCCACGGACTACTGCAACTAGGCTATTCCTCGCAATTTGGGCCACGGAAAGTGTTTGAACACGGTTTTATGGCCGGTTTAAAGGCCGGGTATGGGGATGGCTATTCAGGACGGCCATTCAGGGCTGTCGATACGCTCCGAGCTATTTCTGCCTCGCTTCAAGATACCCACTCGGCTAGCGATCCGCAGTTCATCCACTTTGATGACGGCTTTGTTTCCGGATACAACGAAGGGTTTGGTCGCGGCGGTTCAGACCAGTCTTCCACCGCTCAAGTTGATTTCCATTTTGTTGGCTGCGCCAATTCCCAGAAACAGGGCGATGTCCCCGATGAAGACAGCTATTGCGAAGGTTATCGTCGTGGTTTTGCCCTGGGCCATGCTGACGGGTTTTTGCTGCGTCCAGATGGTGGCCGACTGGAAGCCAGCAAGTAACCCAAAGTGGTACTCCCCCATCCTTGCGCTTCAACTTCAGTACATGTACCCTGCTAAGTAATGGGCTTGGGCTGAGGTTCATGATACTTTCAGGTCGCGCGCTCTATTTTTTGCTTACAATACGCACATTCACGCCACGGTCTTGGAAGGAGTTTTGATGAAAGCAAGCGCATCGAAGAGAACGATTCGCATAGCTGTGGTAGAGAGCGATCCTCTGCGGTTTATTGGACTGAAGTCCCTGTTCGATACCGAGACGGACCTCGAACTAGTCTCCTGCAGTTTGGCGGAATTGGGTCCGCGCAAAGACATCGACCTTGTCCTGCTGGGCACAAGAGCGGGACAAAACTTGTTTGACGTAATGGCGGGATTGAAAGCCGCGCGCCCCGATCTTCGCATCATCGTTACAGGAAGCGGCGCCGACGATGAAACGATTTTGAAAGCGCTGGCCGCTGGCGCGAAGGGCTATGTTGACGAAGCCGCATCGCCAGCGGAGTTTATCCAGGCCATGCGGATCGTACACGCGGGTTCGGTGTGGGCGCCGCGGCGCGTGTTGTCCATTTTTATTGAACGCGTGACGTCTTCTCCAGGACGCATCTTTCCCGCCGGCAGAGTCACATTCACCGATCGCGAAAAAGAAGTTCTTGAACTGCTGGTGGTAGGACGGTCCAACAAAGAAATAGGATCGGTGCTGGGCATTGAAGAGCGCACCGTAAAAGCGCACGTAGCCAAATTGATGCGCAAGGTCGGGGTGCAGAACCGCATTGCGCTCTCAGTACATGCGATTACGCATTCGCTGGTCACGTCGTCGAAATAGTCGCAAAGAGAAGTTTTAGGCCCCGGCAGACCATCTGCTGGGCCTTTTCATTTTGCCGTCGAAACGGATTAAATGTTTACTAACTTGATATCTCCCTGAGTACATGTCCAAACCCGCATGAGGGAAGGAACCCCGGTTACTTGCCGCGAAAATAGTGTGGATGGATACTCTACTCACCTACCACA
>JBARNL010000831.1:0-3847 GCA_049802955.1 Candidatus Angelobacter sp. | reverse complement strand
AGAAAAAGAATTTCCACGTAAGGGTTGGAATTGAAGAGCAGCGCCGCGCCGGGTTCCAGCCAGCCGGTGAGGTAATAGAAGTTATCGTCCTGGCGGAAACCGTAAAGGTTATTTGGGCCTTCAGCTTCCGTGGGAGCAAACAGGACGAGCGTGCCGCCTTCCATCTGTTTGGCCAGTGCCGCGCGGCGAGCATGATAGTCGGCATTGTTCTGGCGCTCGGTTGCGCCGGCGCAGATGCAGGCAGCAAGTGTCCACAGGCATATCAATAAAGATTGCTTACGCATGCTCATTCTGGTTTCTCCGATAAACGCAGCGAATTTTATCACGCGGCACAAAGCATGCCGCAGGATTGGGCGCTGCGCGTTGAAATGCGTGACCGCGAATCAGATTGCCTATAATAGGCAGCCATGAATTCCGACTCATCGCTCTTGCAGGGGATAAAGATCGTAAGCCTGGCGCTGAACGTTCCCGGGCCGGTGGCGGCGGCGCGCCTGACGAAGCTTGGCGCTGATGTAACTAAAGTCGAGCCACCGACGGGAGACGCAACCAAGACCGCGGCGCCAGCGTGGTATGAGTCGCTCTGCAAAGGGCAGACCGTATTGCGCCTGGATCTTAAATCTCCTGAAGGGCGCGCAAAGCTGGATGAATTGCTGGTGCAGGCGGATTTGCTGCTGGCTTCATTTCGTCCGTCGGCTTTGCAGAGGCTGGAGCTGGATTGGGACAGCCTGCACGCACGGCATCCAAAGCTCTGTTTTGTGGGGATCATTGGGTATCCTGCGCCGCTCCAGGAGCGTACCGGACACGATCTTACCTACCAAAGCGATTTGGGCCTTGTGAGGCCGCCGCAGATGCCGCCAACTTTGTTTATCGATATGGCGGGAGCCGAAAGGGCTGTAAGCATGAGTTTGGCGCTGCTGAATCGTGCCGCACGCAGCGGCGACGCGGGCTGTGCGTGGGTCTCTCTCCATGAGTGCGCGCGGGACATGGCAACGCCGTTGAAGGCTGGTCTTACGTCGACAGGCGGACTGCTGGGTGGAGGCTATCCGCTTTATGGGTTCTACCGGGCGAACGATGGATGGATTGCGATTGCTGCGCTGGAGCCACACTTTGCGGAAAAGCTGCTGAAAGAACTTGGCTTGAAGAAAGCGGACCGCACCGCGCTTGAAAAAATATTTCGCCAACGCAAGGCTGCGTCGTGGGAAAAATGGGCGGCGGAGCTCGACCTTCCGCTGGTGGCGGTGCGAGAAGCAGAATGAAAAGGCATTGAAGTTGGGCCGTGCGTTTGCGCTGGAATGACGGATAGCCTCTCCGCCGTGTACGATGTTTCGTCATTCCCATTACCAACAAGGACAACCGACTGTGTTTGAAAAGAATTTACTGGCAGGCAAGAGGATCCTGGTAACTGGCGGCGCAACCGGCCTGGGCAAGAGCATGGGCAAACGCTTTTTGGAACTCGGCGCATCGCTCTACATTTGTGGACGGCGGGAAGACGTGCTGGCGGAAGCCGCCGACGAACTGCGCAAAGCGACGGGCGGGATGGTGAAGGCATTCTCTTGCGATGTCCGCGATAATCAGCGAGTCAATGCCATGATCGATGCGATCTGGCAGGAGGGGCCGCTGGACACACTGGTAAACAACGCAGCCGGTAATTTTCTCTGCCGCACGGAAGAGCTTTCCATTGGAGCGTTTGAAGCTGTGATTGGCATAGTCCTCATGGGAACGCTTCATTGCACCATGGCGTGCGGCAAGCGATGGATTGCAGAAAAGCGCAAAGCCAACGTGCTAAGCATTACCACCACCTACGCGCAATGGGGCTCGGGTTACGTGGTGCCATCGTCGGTGGCCAAGGCGGGCGTACTAAACATGACGCGCAGCCTGGCGGTGGAGTGGGGGAAATACGGAATTCGGTTCAATGCCATCGCCCCGGGACCAGTGCCGACCGAAGGCGCGTTCTCACGGCTGATGCCGGTGAAGTCGCTGGAAGAGATGGCCAAGAAAAAGAATCCGCTTGGCCGTTTTGGTACGCATGAAGAGCTGGCCGACCTGGCTGCGTTCCTGGTGAGCGACAAGTCAGGGTATGTGAACGGCGAACAGATCGTGATGGATGGCGGCGAACAACTCAAAGGCGCCAGCGAGTTCAGCCACATGGGCGATCTGCTCACGGAAGAGCAGTGGCAGATGATGAAGCCGAAAAAGAAGTCCTGAAAATTTGGTAATTGAGTAATTTGGTAATTGAAAAATTGGATGCCAATTGGGGGGCTTGATCCCCGCGCAATTGCCCCGCAGGAAGCCTCAACAGGAGAAAGCTTTCTCACAAGACCGTCTGGCTCCAGCCTGCAGCAGTCTTCGCCATCGCCCACAAAACGCGTTCTTGCAATTACAATTCCTGTGACGCTGTTAAACGCACTTCTTAAAGGAGCTCTCATGGCTGGAGTGAAGTTGGTGGTGATGTATCCCCGTCCCAAGGATGTTGATGCGTTTGAAAAGGTGTACCAGACGGAACACGTGCCTATGGCGGTGGAAAAGCTGAACGGAAAAACCAAGCTGGTGGCGACCAAAGTAGTGGGATCGCCGCAGGGCACGGCTCCCTTTTACCGCATCGCTGAAGTCCACTTCCCTTCCATGGAAGCATTGCAGGCTTGCGCTGCTTCAGAAGGCGGCAAGGAAACGATTGGCCATGCGATGAAGATTTCTTCTGGCGGTCCTCCCGTCATCATGATTGCCGAAGAAGACTCATTCAACTTCTGAGCAGATGCGGCATAGCTCTGCACTCTTTTAACAGACAAACTATTTTCCTGCTGCCGCACTTTAGCGCGGCGCATCCAGGTTATCTATGAAAGCGATTCAAGTACAAAAAACCGGCGGGCCAGAAGCGCTGACGCTAGTGGATCTGCCGGTCCCGAAACCGAAACCAAATGAAGTCGTGGTGAAGATTGCGGCCATCGGCGTGAATTTTATTGATGTTTACTTTCGCGAAGGGCGTTACCCCGCGCCACTGCCGTTTGTCGATGGACAGGAAGCTGCCGGAACAGTCACAGACGTAGGCAGCAATGTAACAACGGTTAAGCCGGGAGATCGCGTCGCGTATACCGGGGTAATTGGCGCTTACGCCGAGTATGCGGCCGTGCCGGCGGACCGCCTGGTACACGTACCGGATAAAATCACTGACCAGCAAGCCGCAGCGGCCATGCTGCAAGGGATGACCGCGCACTACCTGGTGAACAGCACTTATCCCCTGAAGAAAGGCGAGACGGCACTGATCCACGCGGCGGCTGGCGGAGTGGGGTTGTTGCTGGTGCAGATGGCAAAGAACATGGGCGCGCGCGCCATTGGAACGGTGGGCACTGAGGAAAAGGCCAAACTTGCGCGTGAAGCCGGCGTAGACGAGGTCATCCTTTATGCGCAGCAGGATTTTGAAGTTGAAACCAAACGCCTGACCGAGAATAAAGGCGTACACGTGGTGTATGACGGCGTGGGCAAGAGCACGTTTGAAAAAGGGCTGAATGTGCTCCGTCCGCGCGGGTACATGGTGCTTTTTGGAGGCGCGAGCGGGGCGGTCCCGCCGTTTGATCCGATTGCGCTCTCGCAAAAGGGATCATTGTTTCTCACGCGGCCAAGCCTGGTCAATTACATCGCCACGCGTCAGGAGCTGGAGCAGCGATCCAATGATGTGCTGGGCTCGGTGGCGGCCGGCAAGCTGAAGCTGCGGATCGGGCACGTCTATAAATTGGAAGAGGTGCAGCAGGCGCATCGCGATCTGGAAGGCCGAAAGACAACGGGCAAGATTTTGTTGACGCCGTAAGAGTGAGACGTAGCAAATGCTACGTCTCTACGTTGAAATTGAAGC
>JBARNL010000830.1:0-4217 GCA_049802955.1 Candidatus Angelobacter sp. | reverse complement strand
GATCCGCATCGTGCTCATTAAGCGAGTACGCATTGCGCACGCAGGCGCGGCAGTCAGCGGGAAAGTAACTGACACGGTATACGCGTTTGATCAGCCAGTCATCCCGGCCGGCAGCGAGGCCCGAGGGCACGTGGCCCGCGTAGCGCCCATCTCAAAAATCCGCCGCACAATGGCGTTCGCAGATGCCGATTTCAGCCCTCCGCACCAGTACACCGTTACCTTTGACAAGATCATTCTGGGCGATGGGCGAGAGTTGCCTGTGGTAACCACAGCAACGCGTGGCACGCAAAACGTGATTCACCTGACGAGCGATCCTGCGCGAGCCGCGAAGAGGAGAAATGCCGCAACCAAGGCCCTTGACAGCGCGAAACAGCAAGTGAAAGACACTTACAATCGCGCCCTGATTGAGATCAAATCGCCGGACAAGATGCGCCGCGCCAAGCAATATCTGCTCGCGCAGCTTCCTTATCGCCGGCAGTATCTGGAATCAGGTACGCGCTTTGACGCAGACCTGAAAAAGCCGCTTGATTTTGGACCGGCGGCGCGCGTGCCCGGACAGCTTGGCTCCATCGGCATGGAACCGGCTCCGGATACGATGCTGCACGCGCGGTTAACGGGTGAAGTCAGCTCAGCCACAGCGAGTCATGGTACGCCAATTGAAGCCGTGCTAACGCAGCCCGTGTTCAACTCTAACCATCAACTCCTGTTGCCGGCCAATAGCCGCATCATTGGTGAAGTCACGCACGCCAAGCCGGCTGGCAAGCTGCATCACAACGGTGAATTACGCGTTGTTTTTGAAAGGATAGAAACGCCGGAAGGCCAGAAACAAGCCATGCATGGCAGCCTGGAAGGCGTTGAGGTGGATAGCGCCACAAACATGAAGCTGGATAGCGAAGGCGGCGCCCACACCACTGACAGCAAGTCACGCTATCTTTCTACCGGACTGTCTCTTGTGGCTGCCGCTGCGGCTTCACATCCTGAGAGCGACGGAGGTGCATCGGACGGCGTCGCCGATCCCGGCGCACGAACTCTCTCCGGCGGCTCGGGTTTCAAGCTGGTGGGCGCAGTTATAAGTTTGGCATCGAATTCGAAAGTGTTCTCATCGGCACTTGGCTTTTACGGCGCAGGAATGTCAGTCTATTCACATTTCCTTTCTCGCGGAAAGGACGTTGTTTTCCCCAAAGACACACCGGTGGAAATCACGTTTGAGCGCGGTCACACAGGAGGAAATCCCGCGCAGTAACCAAAAACGCATCAAGCCGATTTTTCGGAACACTTGCCTATGCGGTCCTGCCCCCAACCGCGCCCAATTCCGCACCCGGCAAAGGCTCATTGGGCTTCATCCAATAAGCCATGATCGCGCCAAACAGGAGCAGACCGATGCTGCCCAGGAACGGGAGGTCCCAGTTGCCTGTCTTCTGTATAACGTAACCGGCTACAAGAGGTGACACGGCTGCGGCAAGCGCGGAGCCAACATTCATGAGTCCGCTGGCTGACCCAGAAAAACGCGGAGCGATGTCCATAGGGATGGCCCAGAACGGCCCAATGGTAAATTCGGCAAAGAAAAAAGCCGCGCTCAAGCAAAGGGCAACGACCGTGAGATTGTGGGAACGCAGGACCGGAATCATGAACAATAGTGACAGCAGGAAGCCGGCAATCACCAGGTTGCGGCGCGCTTTATTTCGGTCCCCGGTGTTGATGAGAATTCTGTCGCTTACAAGGCCGCCGACGGTGTCGCCAATCACTCCCGCCAGGAAAACGCCGCTGGAAAACAGCGCGGAATTCTTGAGATTAAGTTTGTAGCCGTGCATGAAGAACTGAGGCAGCCACGTGAGGTAAAGCCAGAGCGTCCAGCCGTAACAGAAGTAAACCAGCGTGACCGGCGCCATGCGGAAGGTGAGGGCCTTCCAGGGAACAGGATCTTTTTTTCTGTCTTTTTTTACGGCGTAATCTGGAACGCGCGCCAGTTCTTCCTGCGTGATGCCACGATGTGTCGACGGATTGTCACGGAAATAGAACCACCAGACGATAGACCACAGCAGGCTGACTCCGCCCAGAACGACGAAGGAAAGGCGCCAGGAACGGAGGCCGATAAGAAATGCGACCAGTGGTGGAGTGAAGAAGTTTCCCAATCGGGCGAAGGAATGCGTGATGCCCTGGGCAAAGCCGCGTTTTTCCGCGGGAAACCAGTCCGCCAGCGCCCGCGTCGCCGTGGGAAAAGTTGCGCCTTCGCCCAAGCCGAGAAGGATGCGGCACAAAATCAACGCTGTAAAACTGCCGACAAGGCCGATCAGCATGGTGGAGCCTGCCCAGATGATTCCACAGACAGTAAGCGTAAGGCGCGCGCCAAATCTGTCACTCAACCATCCACCCCAGACCTGCAGCGCCAGGTAAGCCCATCCAAATGCCGAGAAGACCCAGCCCAGTTGAATGGTGCTGATATGCAGGTCGCGCTGAATCGATGGACCCGCCGTGTTCACGTTGATCCGATCAATGTAGGTGAGCCCGTACATCAGGCAGACCATAAAGAGCACGAGATTCGTCGATGAAAAGATTCTCTGCAAAGGGCTGCGTGCATCTACTGTAGTAGAGCGTTTGGTATTGGGAGTGGCCATATTAAGTGCCGCCAGTTTTATCAGGAAAGCCGCTCTGCGGCAATGATCTTGTTGCTTGATTTAATTGGAATGCGCTGGCCACTCAGCTAAACTCCGATGGAACTCGGCTGCTGCATCCGGTTCCACCTCACTATGTGTTCCCAGGCAACATCCAGCTACTCACATCGCATCATACCCAATACAGTTGATCGAAGGCGCCAAGAAAAGAGACCCCATTGCCCCAACCGCTGGTGTTCAAGAAGTCCGAAAAAGCGATACCTCAATCGACTCTCATTGCTGCTAAGAACGAACCCAGGTCTAAAAAGACATCCATAATGTTTGCCGGCATGACCGAAGCTGAAGTGATCGGCAAGGCCCAGGCAGGCGATACACTATGTTTTGAAGCGCTTTATAACCATCACAAACGGCGGATCTTTTCACTCTGCCTGCGCATGACCAACAATTACGCCCAGGCGGAAGACTTTATGCAGGAAGCTTTTCTGCAACTGTATCGCAAAATCGGCTCTTTTCGCGGCGAATCGGCGTTCTCAACATGGCTGCACCGCCTCTCCGTGAATATTATCCTGATGCACTGGCGCAAGAAGGGCCTTGCTGAGGTCTCACTGGAAGAGACTTTGGCCCCGCAATCTGAAGATGGTCCCAGAAAAGACATTGGCAAACGCGACGACTCGCTCCATGGTTCAATCGATCGTATGACTTTAGAGAACGCCATCTCCAGCCTTGCTCCCGGTTACCGGATTATTTTCCTGCTGCACGACGTGGAAGGCTATGAGCATAACGAAATTGCGGAAATGCTGGGCTGCTCGATTGGAAACAGCAAGTCACAACTCCACAAGGCGCGCATGAAATTACGAACATTGCTGCCACGGGCCGGCAACGCAAAGAACACCAACGTTGAAGAATCAGAGATGGCTGCAGCCGCTTAAGCAATCGCGTTCCGCTTCTCGCCAAAATCGCAATCGAGCACGTTCAGTCTTTGCTTGGCTTCTTTGGCTTCAGATCACAATCTTCCCTGACTCGCGCCAGATCAAGGCCAGCGGGAGAGAACTCCGCTATTTCAGGGCCTCTTGGTCCGGGGATTTGTATTTTGAAGATGCGCGCGGCCATTAGCTCGCGCGTAGTGCCTTTGTCCATGGAGAGGAAACGGCCGCGAATCCAGTTCCAGCCGTGATAGTGGTGCGTATCATCCACGCGGACCATGACTTCAATTTGCGGCTGGCCCCAGATGCCGGGACGGTTCGGCGGTCCCAGCCTCATGCCGGGATTAAAATCCGCATAGGTGTATTTGCGGTTAGTGCAGACCATTTCGATCCGCGGCTTATAGTCAGGGCTCAGGCTCAGGTAATTGTCCGCCTGAAGTTCAAAGCGGACTTTTTTAGCGGCCGTCATTTTGTCTTCTGAACGAAACTCGACCCACTTGCCCCCCACGCTTACGCCGTCACTTTCTCCCTGGTAGGGACTTGGTACCGTGTGTTGCGCGCCGAGGGAAAGCGCCGCCACGCCAAAAAACGCGAAAACCGCAAATAAAGATTTCATGGACAGGATACGACGCTCAATTTTAAAAATGCTGCTGAACAATTGCGATGCTTTCAAGTCCGCCTC
>JBARNL010000829.1:0-3022 GCA_049802955.1 Candidatus Angelobacter sp. | reverse complement strand
CTCTTGAACGGCGGAGCAGTTCCCTCGCCTGTACGCCGAGACTTTTAGAAGACCACGACTTTTGTGCGCTACGGCTCGGGAGGGCAGGTCGTTGGGGTGGCGAAGTCGCGAAGGCCAGCGATCAAGGCAGTATCTGCCATGTGTGCCCGGGGAGAATGCCTACTCTTGAGATAACTTTAAAAACAAGAATGTGCTATTCCGAGGACAAGCGGCATTGCTGCTTGATTCCTTACATTCATTTTTTGCTTGGCCGAGGAATCGGCTCCGCGGGTCTTGCGGTTCACGTGGCTGCTTTAGAGCAGCGGAGCAGTTCCCTCGCCTTTCGCGCAGAGAGATCGCAAGACCACAGTTGTTTTTTGCGCTACGGCTCGGGACGGCAGGTCGTTGGGTGGACGATGTCGCGAAGGACGGCGATGAGCAAAGCGGTAGCTCCTAGGGCGTCCCTGGCGAGAATGCGTACTGTTGAGATAACTTTAAAAACAAGAACGTGCTATTCCGAGGACAAGCAGCATTGCTGCTTGATTCTCACATTCATTTTTTGCTTGGCCGAGGAATCGGCTCCGCAGGTCTTGCGGTTCACGGGGCTACTTTTGAGCAGCGGCACATGGCTCTTAACTTGTGGGTTGGGAAAAAGATCCGGGTAGAACTCCCTGCGTCGGCATGGCAGTGGATACTCTGTCGGGACCCTTCGACTTCGCGCTAATGACCAATTTATTGAAATACATCTTGGCGGCGCTCCGCTCAGGGTGACAGAAAAATTGGGAGAAAGATCCAGGTAGAACTCCCTGCATCTGCATGGCAAGGGACACTCTGTCGGGATGCTTCGACTCGTCCTCAGTCGCAAGGCTCCTTTGGACTCGCTCAGCATGACAAGTGGTATGAAGGATTGCTTTTCGCGGCCATAAATGGCCGCTCTTCCACCCACACAGCCGGGGGCGGCTGTGCTACTGAGTGCTAAGACCTTTTCCTGTAATGACGATTTTCCAGGGATAGGCGAAAAACGCAGCCGGGGGCGGCTGCGGTCCACTCTTAAATTCTTATTTTGCGGCTTGCCGCGCTGTGCAACACGGCTTATCCCGCTTGGATGACATTTGCGAAAAATCACTCGCGAAAAATGAATGGTTTCTGGGTCAGGATTTGTCAAGTTGTACTAATTTCCGAGCACGTATTGGCCAAAAATCCTATTGACTGCCGTATTTTTTTCGCCGATAATCCGCGCTGAAAGACCGAGAGCGGCGTCGGCGGGAAGAATCCTAGAAACACCCGGAAAGGCCAGCAACCCTGCAGTCTGCGGGCCATCGTTGGGTCCACAGTTACCGCGGCCTCATGTGGTTTGAAAACAGCCCCTTAATTCCCGGGGATACGTGTGTTTTCAAAGACCAGCCTTTAGCTCTTAGCCATTAGCCTTTAGCCAGAAAAACCAACCCCAAAAGCGTTCAACCCACGCCGAATCGGGGCCCGTTTGCTGACTTCTATGGCCAGTCTCTGATCATTCAGCTTTTGGCTCTTGGCCCTTGGCTCTAGCAAGAAAAGGCAACACCAAAAGTGTTCAAGCCACGCCAATTGGCGCCGATTGACCGGCAGGAGTGCCGGTGCGACAAAAAATCAGATCTTTCTGCGGAGAAAACATGAGTAAAGATGAGGTAATTGCAGCCGTTTTGAAGTGCGCGACGATTTTGGGGCGCGTACCGTCACGCGAGGAATTGAAGACCCACGGTGGAGTAACCCGCCGCGATTTGACGCGGAACTTTGGGACGCTTAAACAAGCTTTGCGGGAATGCAAGCTGGAAAGATCGTCGGGCGCGCGGAAAGTGGACATGGAAAATTTGTTCCATGACTGGGCGCGGGTAGCCAGATCACTGAAGAAGCTGCCAACGATGAAGGAATACGGAGCGTTAAGCCAATACAGCGTGAGACCGCTTAAGATCCGATTTGTGAGCTGGGACTTTGTGCCGGGCGGACTGAAAAAATTTGCCGAGTCGAGCGGAGAGTTGGCGGAACAGTGGAAAGATGTGCTGGCGCTGGTGAATGATCCGCGCGAACCACAGCCGGCCAGCCCACTGACGTTCGCAGGACCGTTCGCACAAACCATGCCGGGCGAGCCCACGTACGGTACGCCGATACAGTGCGGGGCACTGGTATTTGCGCCGACAAACGAGTTTGGAGTGCTGTTTCTGTTTGGAACAATTGCAGACCGGCTCGGCTTTCTTGTATTGCGCGTGCAGTCGGCCTTTCCCGATATTGAGGCGTTGCGCATGGTGGGAAAGGACAAGCTGCAACGCGTAAGAGTGGAACTTGAACAGGAGAGCAAGAATTTCCTGAAGCATGGGCACGATCCGAACGGCTGCGACGCGATTGTGTGCTGGGAGCATAACTGGGAGGAGTGTCCGCTGGAAGTGATTGAGCTGAAGACAGTGATTGCCAACATTGGGAACGGAAAAGCTTTAACCACAAAGGGCACGAAGGAACACGGAGAGAAAAACAAACTTGCCGCTGATTGACGCGAATAAGCGCTGATCAGGAAAAACCAGGAGATTCTTACCACTGATTGACACTGATGACACTGATCGGAACGAGGAAAAACAAACCTACCACGGAGGCGCGGAGACACGGAGAACAGCCAAGGGTCGGTACATCGAGGGTAAAGCCACAGCCGAGGCGGCTGTGCCACATGAACGTCGATGATCGGAAAGGAGAAGAACACCGGCGAGGGCGCCGGTGCCACATGAGCATGGCGAGGGCGAATTCACCGTCAATCGAGGCTGGATTGCTGACGCAATAGTTCCCTACCCTGCCCCGTCATAAGTAATCGGTAACGCCAGCACGGCTTCACAGCCTTGTCGATCATTGCGGTTGGCGAGTTGCAGCACGCCGCCGTGGGCTTCTGCGATCTGGCGGCTCAGGATCAGACCAATGCCGCTGCCGCCGTGCTTGGTGGTGAAGAATGGAACGAAAAGATTGTCGCTGTTGAGCAGGCCGGGGCCCTGGTCGCGGATGAAGACTTCAACGCTGCGCGCGTTGG